>CAZEWI010000036.1:0-8222 GCA_964514455.1 uncultured Bacteroidales bacterium
CCCCTCCTGAAATCGCTGTGCGATTTCGTCCTCCCCCGCAAGCGGTAGAGGGAAATGTGAATATTTAGATTGAGATTGCTTCGTCGCAGGCTCCTCGCAATGACAGATGATGTATTAGATTGGATTCCACGACGGATTTTTAATCCGTCTCTGAATGACAAGGTGGAGTTGAATGAGCGGGTCATAAAGAGATTCCAATATTGCGGAACAATATCAACTTGTGAATTCAATAAATTAAATTCACTTCGTTGCTTTGCACCTGAAAAACATTCACTGGATGTTTTTCAGATAGCAAATTCGCAGGAATGACAGTATATATTTTTATAAGGAATGTTGGACACCCCCTCCTGAAATCGCTGTGCGATTTCGTCCTCCCCCGCAAGCGGTAGAGGGAAAGTTGAATGTTTAGAATGGGATTCTGAGCCTGTAGCCCAGAATGACAAAGAAAGATTGCTTCGCATTCGCTCGCAATGACAGGTGAATGTTTAGATTGAGATTGCTTCGTCGCAGGCTCCTCGCAATGACAGAGTTTTTTGCTCGCAATGACGGGTGAGGTATTAGATTGGATTAGGGATTTTTAATCCTCATCGCAATTACAATAGGTTATAATTCAACAATCAAAGAATCTGTTAAATTTTCAAATAGTGTTTTATCTGTTCCGGTCATCCAAATTTGTGTGTCTAATTTTCCAAGTTCTGAATATAATAATTCTCGGGTTTTAGAATCCAAGTGAGCAACTAACTCATCTAATAGTATAATAGGGCTTTGACCAGTTTTTATTTTTATCATTTTTGAATGTGCTAAAATAAGTGATAGTAAAATCATTTTTTGCTGTCCCGTAGAACACATATATGCTGGCTTGTCATATTTAACAGAATAAACTGAAATGTCAGATTTATGTGGGCCATTTATAGTTTGTTTTTCATTTATCAAAAATCTATTTTCACTAAGATATTTTCGGTATAAGTTTTCAATCTCGGACATAGATTTACCGGCATTTATGTCGGTTTCCATTCCTCCTATCATAGTAATAGTATTTTGTCCAAAGCCAGATTCCTCCATTAAAAAATGATTCAAATTACTTGCATAACTAACTCTGCTATATGTAATCGCAACTGCCGTTGGAGCAAGATGATTTTCAATCTCGGACAACCAAATATCATTCGCATTCATTTTTAATGCATTCGCCCTTTCTGATAATAATTTTGATAAGCGACTCAACCTGCCAGAATGATCTGGCTCAAAAGACGAAATTAAATTATCAAAAAATCCCCGCCTATCAGAGACTGAATCACAAAAAATCCGGTCCTCTCTTGGGCTAACCCAGACCAGCCGTAGATATTTTAGAATTTCACTTAAACTAGCATTAGTCTTATCTATCATAATTATTTTTTTGTCGCAATTATTGTTTAATCCTATGGAAAGAATTGTCCCATCATCTAATTCTAGATTTACTCCAAAAGGTGTAGCCTCATTTATTTTTTGAATCTCGTTCAATGTCGCATGACGAAGTCCTGAGCCAGTTGAAAAAAGAGATATAGCCTCTAAGATATTAGTTTTTCCAGTGCCGTTTTCCCCTGTAATAACTATATTATTCAAATTGTTAGTTTTAATTCTACAATTTGAATAATTCCTGTAATTTGAAAGTGTTATTGTTTCAATCTTCATAACCTATATTTTATAAGTTTTTTTAAGAAAATCAAGGACTTGATTTTTTAGTTATTTAGAGTTATCATATCAATTATGAAAAATTTAATTATAGACACTTCTATGAATAATATAAAACTCTTGCTGGAAAAAGAGGGCGAGATTTTATTCAAAGAATATGACACAAATTCTCAATCTACGGATTTAATTTCGTTTTTATTGGGTTTTCTTAAAGACTCTAAAATTGAAATAAGTGATTTAGATAAAATAGGGGTTGTTGTTGGTCCTGGCTCATATACTGGAATCAGACTTTCAATCGCTTTTGCAAAAGGTTTATCTATTGGGGCTGGAATTAAACTTGTTCCAATCTCTGTTTTTGATATTTATTCCGAAATGGCAAAAAATGAAAAAACTATGATTACAATTGATTCAAACAGAGGTGATTTTTTTGTCGCTGTTTCTAAATCCAGCGGAGAATACATTGTTGAGCCTTGTACTATGACAGAAGAAGAAATAGAAAACACTATGAAAAAATATGATGTTAAAAATCGTATTGGTGATAAGCCTTATGACTTAAATTTTGCCATAAAGTTTCTTGATAAAAATAAGGGGAGGCCAATGATTCCTCTATATCTAAGACCTAGTTATGCCGAGATTAAAAAATGACAGAGTTTTTAGATAAATTAGAGTCTATTCATAAATCTTGTTTCAAAGATAACCACTGGACTGGAAAAGATTTTGAAGAATTACAAAAATCTGGAGCAGTTGTTTGTGCTAGTGATGGGGCTATTATTGCTTGGAGGCAAGTTTTAGACGAAGTTGAACTTTTAACTATTTGCGTTTTACCAGAATATCAAAGAACTGGAATTGCCGAAGGAATGCTTGGACTTATGGAAAAAGAAGTTATTTCTTCCGGTGCTAAAAAAATCTTTTTAGAAGTTTCTGATTCAAATGAACCTGCTATCAATTTATATGTAAAAGCCGGCTTTTTACCTATTAGTCGTCGTGAAAAGTATTATAAAAATGGCGACGATGCTTTAATCCTTGCGAAAGAGTTTTCTGCTGATAAAGCAAAAACAAATTAAACTAATTATAAAAATTATTATCTTATTATTTCCAATTTTACTAAAAATAGTTTTTTGAGCCAATGGAACTTTTAGATCAAGAACTCCCGATTCTCCAAGTCCAAGTTGCTTTGTTGTATGTCCATCAGGATAAATTAAAGTTGTTATACCAGAATATGCAGAACGAATTATAGGAACCCCAGATTCTATGGCCATTGATTTTGCTATATCTAAATGTTGGTAAGGTCCAAACGTTCTGCCAAACCAACCATCATTAGTTAGGTTTATAATTACATCAGATTTTTCACCCGTTGGTATATTGCCTTCACTAAAAATTATTTCATAACAAGATGCAAACGAAACTTTGTAATCTTTTAGCATTTCAATACTAACTGGTCCATGCCCGCTTTTCAAATTTCCAGGGACTGGAACAATTGGAGGTAGTCCCAATGCTATGAATGGGTTATATTCTCCAAAAGGAACTAGATGATGTTTATTATACTTATAAATAACATTTCCATTTTTATCAGTTGTGATTATAGAGTTATAATAATCTCCATTTTCTTTTGATACCGCTCCGAAAATTAGTTTATCAAAATTAGTTTTAATCGTATTGGCAAATGGAAACTTATCTCCTGAAAAAACAAAAGGATATGAACTTTCCGGCCAAATTATAAAGTCTAGTTTTTTATCAATCGGAAGATTTGATAAGTCTATATGCTTTTTTAAGTTCTCTAATGCAAGGTTTTTATCCCATTTGAATTTTTGCTCAATTCCAGATTGGACTATACGAACATTTATATTTGAATCGGTATTCTCCGGTGTTTTTATCAAGAGACACATAATGAAAAATACAAGTAAGTAGGCAAGACTAACCAATAATACCGGTGTTTTTAGTGTTTTATTCACTATTAAATGAGTTATACTCGCAACAAATCCAACTAAAATAAAACTAAGTCCTAAATTACCAATTACAGAAACACAATTTATTAAAATAGGGTATGGTATTAAAATTAAATCAATTGGATTCCAAGGAAATCCCGTAAAAGCCCAGTAGCGAAACCATAAGACTATTGCCCAAAAGGCCGAAAAGTAAATTGGTCTCCGCCAAGAATTGTCCTTCATCATAGATGTCAATGCTATTGGTAGCCCGAATACAAATCCTCCGACAATACCTATAAAAATTAAAGCAATCGGTGCCAGCCAACCAAATATTTTAGCCGATTCTGAATCTACAAAAAATGATGACACCATCCAAGAAAGCATAAACATAGAATAGCCAAAACCAAAGAAAAAGCCGGATTTTATTCCGTTCTTAAACCCAGAAGTTTTATAAGTTAGCCAGTATAATAATCCAAGTCCAACAAGTGAAATAGGGGTAAAATATAATGGAGCAAATCCAGTTGCTGTCATAACTCCGACAAAAATTAAAGACAAATAATAGCAGAGTTTATTTTGATACCATTTTTTTGAATCTATTTTTTTATAGGGATTCTCAATTCCCATTTTATCTAAAATTTTAATTTCTAAATCCTCCATTTCCTTTGCTTCACTATCTTTTATATGGTCATAGCCAAGTAAATGAAGAACTCCATGAACTATTAAATGAGTTAAATGATTTTCAAAACTAATATTTTGATCTTCGGATTCTTTTTTAATTGTTTCATAAGAAAGGGCAATATCGCCGAGAACCCCCGATTCTCCAATTTCAAAAGATAATATATTTGTAGGTTTATTTTTATCGCGATATTGTTTATTTATTTTTTTTATCTCGGAGTTATTTGTTAAAAGAATTGAAATTGTTTTATTTTTACCTTTATATTTCATATAAGATAAAACAAAGTCTGAAATTTTATTAAAATCAAAATTGATTTTATCCCAGTTTTTATCGGCTATATTTATTTCAACACTCATTCTATAATTTCTCCCCTTAAAGCACTTTTATTTGCTGAAAGTATTTTAACCCTTTTTATTTGTCCCATATATTTGACAGCATTATCTAAAATTACAGGTTGCATATATGGAGTGCGGCCAATTACCTGATTTTTTAATTTTCCAAACTCATCAATTAAACAATCAAATTCTTTGCCTATACAAGATAAATTAAACTCTCTCTGGCCTTCCATAAGTAAAGTATCCAAAATTTTTAATCTTTCTTGTTTAGTTTTATTATCAATTTGATTTTCCATTGTGGCCGCTAATGTATGTGAGCGAGGAGAGTACTTAAAACTATAAGAATTGATATATCCAATTTTTTTTGCCATATCAATAGTCTCATTAAATTCTTCGTCTGTTTCTGCTGGAAAACCAACTATAAAATCAGAAGATATTTGAATATCAGGGCGAACCTGACGAAGTTTATTTACTATGCCAATATATTGCTCTAAATCATATGGACGATTCATTCTTTTCAAAACACTAGGACTACCTGATTGTAATGGCATATTTACAAATGGTAAAAGTTTTTCACAAGTTCCATGTAATGCGATTAAATCCTCGGTCATTTCTGTCGGATAAGATGATGTATAACGAATCCTTTTTATTTCCGGTATTTTTGCCACTTCTCTAACCAAATAGGCAAGATTTTTTCCGCCTTTATCTTTATAACCATTTACATTTTGACCGAGAAAACAAATTTCAACCGCTCCTTTTGATGCAATATGTTTTGCTTCTTTTATAACATCATTAAAATCACGGGATAATTCTGGACCGCGAGTATAAGGAACTACACAATAAGTACAAACATGATTACAGCCTTCTTGAATTGGTAAATAGCCAACAGACTGACTTTCGTGAATCTTTGGAAGATTATCAAATTTTTCAAGGCCAGTTAAATCTATATTCATATAATGTGTATTTTCATCACGAATAATTTCAGATAATTTATGATAGGACTGAGGACCAAGAATAAAGTTTAAGGATTTTTGTCTCTTAAAAGCATTTGCACCCTGATCGCGAGCGACACAACCCATTATGCCCATAATTACCGGCTTTTTTGTCGTTTTCTCCCGCTCTTTTTTAATTCTTTTTAATCGGCCGAGAGCAGAAAAAACTTTCTCACTTGCTTTCTCACGAACAGAGCATGTATTCAAAATTATTACATCTGCTTCTTCTGGTTTATCAACTAATTTTAAGCCGTCTTGAATCAACATAGAAGAAACCCTCTGTGAATCATAGACATTCATTTGACAGCCAAAAGTTTGTATGTAAAAAGTTTTCATTATTTTTGTTTCGTATTATTATACTTTAGCATATTTACGATTTGTTGAATCTTTTGATTTTTCGCATTCGCTTTTGGTAATAGATTTAATTTTTCAGAATCTCTTTCTTGTAAAACAAGAGCCGTTCCTGAAGCAGGGCTATATTCTAGAATAACAAGATATAATTTTTTTGCCATAATTTACTCCTTTTTATTTGTTTAGTTTTTCTGTTAAAAGTTTATTTGTAGTAGCGGGATTTGCCTTGCCACCAGTTTTTTGCATAACTTGTCCAACAAACCAACCGATTAAATTAGTTTTTCCGCTTTTATAATTTTCAACCTGACTTGGATTATTTGCTATTATCTCATCAATTATAGATTCAACCGCAGAGTCATCATTCATCTGTTTTAATCCATGTTTTTCAACGAGTGTTTCCGGTGTTTCTCCCGATTCAAGCATATAACTAAATACAGTTTTAGCAGATTTTCCAGTGATAACATTTGTTGCTATTAAATCTACCAAAGAATGTAAATCACTAGGTTTAATTTTTAATTCAGAAAATGGAATAGATTCACGATTTAAGTATCCAAAAATTTCAGAAATAAGCCAGTTGGCAATAGGTTTCGCATATTCAACTTTTCCAGATACAGAATCTTCAAACCATTTAGCCTTTTCAAAATCTATTGTTAAAATATCAGCATCGTATTCACTGAGTTTATAGTCTGACATAAATCTTTTCTTTTTTGCTATTGGAAGTTCTGGAATAGTTTTTCTGATTCTTTCAATTTCTTCATCAGATATATATAACGGAACTAAATCTGGATCTGGAAAATATCTGTAATCCAAAGCATTCTCTTTTGAACGCAAAGTTGATGTAGTTCTTGAATGAGGGTCAAATCTGCGAGTTTCTTGACTGACTTCACCACCGTTTTCATAAATTTCAATTTGCCTTTTTGCCTCTGCTTCTATGGCTTCATAAATAAACTTGAAACTTACCATATTTTTTATTTCACATCTTGTCCTGAAACCTTGTTCTCCAACTTTACGAACAGAAACATTTACATCGGCACGCATACTTCCTTCTTCCATATTACCATTAGTTGCACCAACAGCACGGCCAATTGCTTGTAATTCACGAAGATAATTTGTTGCTTCGGTTGGTGATGAAATATCAGGCATAGATACACATTCCATAAGGCCAACACCAGTCCTGTTTATATCAAGACAAGATTTTCCAGCAATTAAATCATGCTTTAATTTTCCAGCATCTTGTTCAAGGTGTATTCTTTCAATCCTAATTGTTTTAGAATTTCCCTCATCATCTAAAATTTCAAGATGTCCTTCACCAACGACCGGAATGGTTTGAGTAATTTGATAACCTTGGGGACTGTCTGGATAAAAATAATGTTTTCTTGCAAAGATGGAAGTGTTATTGATTTTCGCATTTATTCCAAGTCCCATTTTAATAGTTTGCTCAACACAATACTTATTGATAACAGGGAGCATTCCAGGCATTGCGGCATCAACAAAATTTACTTGCGAATTTGGTTTTGCTTTTGGATTATAGTCAGCCGATGAAGAGGAAAAAACTTTTGAATTGGAAATAACCTGCATATGAGTTTCTAAGCCAATAACTAGTTCCCATTCATTTCCTTGTTCTGATTTTATTGTATATGCCATATTATTCACCTATTATAAAACTTGGTTTATTATCAAAGCCATTTTCACGACTATATTTTTCAACTATATTAGAAAGTGCTAATACACGATTATCATCATAACGATTTCCAACAACTTGTATTCCAAGTGGTAATCCGTCAGATGTCAATCCCGATGGAATAGAGCAGGCGGGTAATCCCGCTAGATTCATAGGCAGAACGAAAAAGTCTAAAGATTGCATATCAACAGATGATATTTCTTCGTTTAATGGACTTGCTGGCTTTGCTGAAACTGGAGCAATAATAAAGTCGCATTTTGAAAACATTTCATTAAACTTGTTACATAATATTTTGCGAACCTTTGCGGCTTGGACAAAATAGTCTTCATATTTATCATTTGCAAGAACCGTCATTCCGACAAGAATTTTTCTCTTTATATCAAGGCCAAAGTTTTTTGTTCTGGTATTTGAATACATCTCATCAAGAGTATTTCCGTTTTCTCTTTCTCCATATCTAACTCCGTCATAACGAGCAAGGTTAGATGATACTTCGGCGGCAGTAATAATCGCATAGGCCTGTAAAGCAATTGGAATTATCTCAAGAGATAAATCAATTATTTCTGCACCTTTATCTTTTAAGTTTTTAATATGAGA
>CAZEWI010000037.1:0-8056 GCA_964514455.1 uncultured Bacteroidales bacterium
CATGTCCATCAGTCAGCCTGCCGTCATCAAGGACTTGTAATAAGACATTAAACACATCTCTATGAGCCTTTTCAACTTCATCAAACAAAATAACCTGATAAGGACGACGACGAACAGCCTCGGTCAAAACTCCGCCTTGTTCATAGCCGACATACCCCGGAGGGCTTCCTATAAGTCTAGCAACCGAATGAGGTTCCATATATTCCGACATATCAATACGAAGCATAGCGGTGTCATCATCAAATAAGAACTCCGCCAAAGCCTTTACAAGTTCAGTTTTTCCGACTCCTGTTGGACCAAGAAACATAAATGAGCCAACTGGTCGTCTAGGATCAGAAAGCCCTGCTCTAGACCTACGAATTGCTTTTGCGACAACTGAGAGTGCCTGATTTTGTCCGACAACTCTTTCTTGGAGTTTTGATTCAATCTCCATCAACTTATTTTGCTGATCATTTGCAATTTTAGAAACAGGAACCCCAGTCCATTTAGCAACAACCTGAGCGATATTATCAGCGGAAACAGTTTTATATTCTTCCACTTCACTCTGTTTTTTCTCTAACTTTTTAAGTTGAGCCTCTAATTCAGGAATTTTCCCGTATTGTAGAGAACCAGCCTTTTCAAAATCGCCTTTTCTAACGGCAGTTTGCATATCTGCTTTAGCCCTATCTAAATCGCCCATAACGGTTGAAAGAGCATTCATTTCGTTCTTTTTCTCTTTCCATTGAGCAGTTAAAGAATCGGATTGTAATTGAACATCAGCAATAAGTTTTTCCAAATCTTTAAGTCTTTTTTTACTAGCCTCATCTTTTTCCTGCTTTAATGCCTCTCGTTCAATTTTGAGTTGCATTAAATGCCTATCAATTTCATCTAGTTGATAAGGTTTTGAAGATATTTCAATTTTAGCCCTAGCAGAAGCCTCATCAATCAAATCAATTGCTTTATCTGGCAAAAATCTATCAGTGATATACCTATCGGATAATTTGACTGCAGAAACCAAAGCATTATCAGAAATACGAACACCATGATGTTTTTCATATTTGTCTTTAATCCCGCGCAAAATAGAAATAGTATCATCAATAGTAGGCTCATCAACAAAGACAGGTTGAAATCTTCTTGCTAAAGCAGGGTCTTTTTCAATATATTCACGATATTCATCAAGGGTAGTTGCTCCCATACAGTGTAATTCACCTCTTGCGAGCATAGGCTTTAATAAATTACCTGCATCCATAGACCCCTCACCTTTACCAGCACCAACCATTGTATGTAATTCATCAATAAATAAAATTATATTACCACCAGCATTTTTAACAGCCTTTAATACACCTTTAAGCCTTTCTTCAAACTCTCCACGATATTTAGCACCAGCCAAAAGACCTCCAATATCAAGGGACAGCAATCTTTTACCTCTTAAACTATCTGGAACATCGTCTGCGATAATTCTTCCGGCCAGCCCTTCTGCAATAGCAGTTTTACCCACACCAGCATTACCAATTAAAACAGGATTATTTTTAGTTCTTCTAGAAAGTATTTGAATTGTTCTACGAATTTCATCATCTCTACCTATAACAGGATCCAACTTACCCTTTGCTGCTAAATCGGTAAAATCAGTAGTGTATTTAGCCAAAGCCTGATAATTTTCCTCTGCATTAGGACCTGATATCTCCGCCCCATCACGAATTTGAGCAATAACCTTTTCCACTGAGTCCGCAATAAGGCCCGTATCTTTTGTAATACCAGAAGCAATCAAAGCCAATAACAGTCTTTCTATTGTAATATATTCTTCGTGATTAGCATTTGCCATCTGTTGAGCAGTAGTCAAAGTCTCTATTGTTTGAGGACTAAAACTAATTTGACTAGCATTTCCAGAGACAACAGGCTCTCTGTCCAAAAGTCCCTCTATTTTTCTAGATAACTCAATATAATTGCCTTTTGCCATATCTATAATGTTCTTGATAACCCCAGTATCCTCATTTAACAAAGCACACATTAAATGAGCCCTTGAAACAACAGGATTATGCCTAGCCTCTGCCAAATCCTTAGCCGACATTATAACATTCTGACTAGCAACAGAAAATTTTTCAAAATCCAAAGCCATTTTTTACTCCTTTATTTATACTGAATTATATAATGAAAAGCACATGGGTTTCAAGAGCATTGTATTCCTAAAATAATTATTTTAATAAAAACCTTGACAAATTAAAAATTATCGTTATATTAAAAAGGCAACCAATAAAAAGGAGAGCAATTATGAAAAAAATAACAGCAGACTTACAAACTTACTTAAATAGTATGTATGCAGAACCAAATAACAAACAAATTATTTCACAAGCACTTGATAAATATCCTCTAGAAACACTTACGGCAAGCGGTTTCCTTGGACAAACAATCCGATTAGACATTAATAATTTATCTATAATTTTTGAAAAATACCCAGAACTTTTAGCTGAAACAAAAATTAAAAACACTCCAATGGGTGACATTCGTAATAAAATTTTATTTGTTGCTAAAAAAACTAACTTTTCAGAAACAACAAAAATAGTATATGATTCAAGAAGAAAAAAAGCAATAGAAGATTATCGTCAAACACCTTATGTAAAACCAAAATCAACTAGTGAAAGAAAATTAGATCTGTATAAAAAATTATTACCAAATTATAAATATCTTGATTCATCTGAACTACCTATGGACACTTTTTTAACAAGAGTATATTTATTAAATCCAAAACACATTGATTCAAGATGTAATTTTTTTCTTATGAGTAAAGTTCTAAATGAAATAAGAGTAAATGCTCAAAATCAAATTAAAATAAACGAAAAATTATGTAATATGAACAAACAAGAACAAATTAAATTCTTTAAGAATAACAAAGACTTAGAAGAATCAATTGTTGAAGGTTGGATAAAAATGTATTTTTATACAATTCCAAACGAGTTCATTACTCACGCACTCATTGCTAATCCTAAATATATCAAAAGATTACAATATGAAGTTGGAAATAAAACAGAGAAACAAGATCTTATAAATAGAATAGTTAAAAATCTTGGATATACAAAATAACAAACAAGACTCAAAAAAAGGCGTGTTTTCACGCCTTTTTTTTATTTTGATTTAGATTTATTAAAACTATAATTCATCAACAAATGATTTTTATTATACTTACCATCTAATATAGCAAGAGTATCCTCAATCATAACGATTTCTTCATTTGTAGGAATCATAAATACTTTAATTTTAGAGTCTTTAGTGGAAATATCTTGTTCTCCACAACCTGTGAAAGCACAAGCATCAAGATTTTTATTTTTATCAATCTTTACACCCATACCTTCCAAACCACTCATAGTCATTTCACGAATTAAAGCACCATTCTCACCTGCTCCGGCAGTCCAAACGATAGCGTCTAATTTACAATCCAAAGCAGCATAATAAGAACCAATATATTTACGAATACGATAAGCCTCCATTTCCATAGCCAAACGACAAGAATCTTGCTTATCTCTATTCATTTCAACATCTCTTCTGTCTGCGTAATTCCAAGAACTCCACATTTTTTGTTCAGAGCATCAAAAATTTCAGCATCTGTCATATTTAATCTTTGTTTTACATAAAAAGGCACACCAGCATCTAAATCCCCAGGTCTAGCTCCCATAATCAATCCCTCAACAGGAGTCATACCAGTAGAAGTATCAACACTAACACCATTTTTAATAGCACAAGCACTGGCCCCACTACCAATATGAAGAACTATAAGATTTACATCTTTAGCATCTTTTCCAAGCATATCTGCGGCTCTTTTAGAAACATAAAGATGAGAAGAGCCATGAAATCCATAACGGCGAACTTTCAAATCACGATACCAACTTCCAGGAACAGCATAATGGAAAGCATAATCAGGCATAGTCTGATGAAAAGCAGTATCAAAAATAGCAACTTGTTTAGCATTTGGCAAAACTTCTTGAGCCGCCATAATACCAGTCAAATTAGCAGGATTATGAACAGGAGCCAATTTAGATAAATCACGAATCGTTTCAATAACTTCATCTGTGATTTCAACTGAACTAGTAAATTTATCTCCACCATGAACAACACGATGTCCAACGGCTTTAACATCATTCAAATCATCAATGACACCAATTCCTGACCTTGTAAGCATATCCATAACTTGACGCAAAGCAGAAGCATGATCCAACATAGCAACTGTTTCCTTGCCTTTAACATCTCCGTGTTTATATGATACAAAAGAATCTTCGGATCCAACTCTTTCAACATTACCTTTTGCGAGAAGGGTTTTCTTATTTACATCATAGACTTGATATTTAAGAGATGAACTTCCACAATTTAAGGCTAAAATAAATTTATTTTCAGACATAATTTCTCCTTTTTCTTATCTTCAACGAAAGAAAGATAACAAACAATCTAAAAAAAATCAATAAAAATTAAAACCAAGCCCGAAATTTTATTTTCCAGTCATCTAAATCAACAGAAACATATTGACCAGTTAGTTTATGCTGAACCATAATTCCCTCAGAAAAACTATTTGAAGAACCCACCATAAGAAAAGCCTTCAATCCATTATCACCCACTTGTAATTCTACAGCAGGAGTCCCAGAAACTATACTATTGCCAAGTGCAGAAGACAAAACAAAATTATAACAAATTTCATCTGAAACATAACCTGCACTATCAGCATAACAAATTAAAATTGCCTGTGTTTTAATTTTCGCAAGATTCAGATTCACATCTAGATAATTATTATCTTCATCAAAAAGATAGCCAATAGATTTAGCACCCGAGCCAACAACAAGAGAAGAAGTCTCGGCATATTTATTTTGAACAGAATCCTCCACATTAGAAAAATCAGCCCTAGCCAAAGGAAATCCTCCCAAATCAGAACCATTATGAACAATCAAAGTATTTTTATCTGTATCAACAACAACTTCCCCTGACAAACCAGTAAAATTAGAAACGGCCAAAGTATTACCTCGCCTAAGTTGAACTATTTTAGTCATTACAATCTCCTATTAGTATATTAAAATTCAAATCATTTAGTTAAAAACAAAAAAGCCCGCAAAATTGCGGGCAATAAAACTCTAACTAGTATGATAAAAAGAATTATAACACAAATTCAAAAAAAAATCAAGATAAATAAAAAAGAGGCAAAATGCCTCTTCTAATTGGCGCACCCTAGAAGGTTCGAACCCCTAACCTTCTGATCCGTAGTCAGACGCTCTATCCAGTTGAGCTAAGGGTGCATATTCAAAATTTCTAGAGAATTATAACTCAATAAAATCAAATTTCAAGCAATTTTATAAAAAAATATCTGAAAAGTGAAAATTTCTATTGCCTAAAAATTGAAAACTTTTTATAATAAATCAAAAGGAGCCCAAGGAGCGAATCATGAAAATTAAAGTTTTGCTTACAATTCCAATGCTTTGTACATTATTTGGATGTAGTTCTAACGACAATAACAACATATATAATTCGGATTATGTATCAGAAAATTTATTAGAAATTGAAAATACAGATCCAAAGAACAATGGTTTAGATAACGATTTTTTAACAGCCTTGGCCATAAACTACCGCTCATTTGCTTTATATAATCACTATAATCTTGGACACGAGGCTAATGCCGATTTATTTGCAACAAAAGCATTAAATGCTAATTCTGGGGAAACCGTATTTCCCGAGGATTTGAAAAATTGGCCAATCCCAGAAGACAGGGTTGAAGAACTTTCATCTGCATGTGCCACACTGACCCAGATATTAAAGGACGGGGCTTATGAATATTCTCCAATACTTACAGCAAGGGCACAAACTCAATTTGATTGTTGGGTATCTATGGAAACTCTAAAATGCGATGCCTCAAATGCATGTGCTCCTACACTACAGGATTGTAAAAATACATTTTATAAAACAATCAATCAAATTAAAAAGCCTGTTCAAGACGAAACAGAAACAGACGATTGTGTTGATTTAGAATGTTCAGAAGAAACCGAAGAATGCACTGAAGAAGTTGCTATTCCTGTAAAAGTTGAGCCTTTAACTAAATCTATGACTCAACAAACTGTTGAAAAAACAAAAGACGGAATTACAATTATAAACAACATAAATTTTCCAGAGGGTATTATTCAAGCATTCAAACAAAAAATGGATTGTCCTAGAAAGTGCTCGGAAGGCTGTCCTGCTAAATGCGAAGAATCTAAAACATTAAATTGTCCAGATTTGAAATGTCCAGAAATGGATTGTCCTAAATTAGATTGTCCAGAAACAGATGTTTCAAATCTTGCAACTAAAGACGATGTAAATAATGTTTTAATGGCAGTAAAAGATATTAAACCTGCTGACACATCTGATTATGTAACCAGAGATGAATTTACATCTATGATGAAAGAAATCAAGGGTGAACTCTCAACAATCAATGGAAAACTTGATACACTATTAGAAAAAGAACCTGTTCAACTTGCCGTTGGCGCTATTCCAGAAGATCCAAAGCAACATGTTATGGAAGAAGTCCTTGAAATAAACTTTGATTTCAACAAGGCTGTTATTTTACCAGAGTATGTTCCTTTAATCAGAAAACTCGCAAGTATAACCAATGAAAATAAAAATATGAAAGTCTCAATTATTGGCTATACAGATACAGTTGGTTCATCTGATTACAATTGGGCTCTAGGTGGCCGTCGTGCTAATAATATAAAACAAGAACTTATTAAATACGGCATTGCAGAGGATCAAATTACAATCACATCTGCGGGTAAAAACCAAAATAAGATTGACCTTGGAAATAATAAAGCATCAAAGCAAAATCGCCGTGCTCAAATTGTGAAAGAAGTTTATTCAATAGATAATCCAGAAATTGTAAAACCAGCAACTAAAACTCCTGTGATAAAAGAATTGGAATACAAATCAGAAGTTATAGAACCGGTAAAATACGAAACCAAAACTATTGAACCAGAAATTATGACAGAACTGGAAACTATAACAGAATAAAAAAATCCCCGACAAATCGGGGATTTTTAATTATCTTTTTTTGAATAATTTATTATTGATTTTTTTCTTTTATTTGCTAGAATTAGCAAGATATAACACTTACCTCACAGGAGTATATTATGAAAATTGACTTAGGCAAAAATACAAATCCAAGAGATTTAGAGACCAAATGGCAAACATATTGGGACGAAAATTCTTTCTGGAATAACGATGTAAATTCGCCTAAAAAGCCTTTTACAATTATGATGCCTCCACCGAACATTACTGGAAACTTACATATAGGCCATGCTCTTGATAACATAACGACAGACTTTATTGCAAGATATAAAAGAATGGCAGGCTTTGATGTTTTATGGCAACCAGGAACTGACCATGCGGCTATTGCAACTCAAATGATGGTAGAAAAAGATTTATCAAAAAATAAAATAAATCCAAAGGCTTTATTCAGGGAAGAATTATTGGATTACGCTTGGAAATGGCGTGAAAAATGTGGCTCGGAGATTTTGAATCAACTTCACATTTTTGGAATTACTCCCGCTTGGAGTCGCGAAAGATTCACCATGGACGAGGGTTTATCAAAAGCCGTAAATGAGATATTTGTTCGTCTTTATAATGACGGATTGATTTATCGTGATACAAAATTAGTAAATTGGTGTCCAAAACAACAAACTGCAATTTCAGATTTAGAAGTTGATGTTAAAGAAGAACACGGAAAGTTTTATTATATCAATTATAATCTTGTTGGTGGCGGAGTTATTGAACTTGCGACAACTCGCCCAGAAACTTTATTTGGAGATATGGCGATTGCAATTTCTGATAAAAATGAAAAACTAAAACATTTAATTGGAAAGAAAGCAATTATTCCTCTTGAAAATCGTGAGATTCCAATTATTGCCGATGATCATGCTGATCCTGAAAAAGGAACTGGTGCTGTTAAAATCACTCCTGCTCATGATAACGACGATTACGAAGTTGGCAAAAGACATAACCTTGAAATGCTAAACATTTTAACTCCTGATGCAAAACTAAATGATAAAGTTCCTGAAAAATATCGCGGAATGGATAGGTT
>CAZEWI010000038.1:0-7922 GCA_964514455.1 uncultured Bacteroidales bacterium
CAGAGATGATACTGGTGCGATTCTTGATGAATATCGGGCTCGTGGAGTTTATCTTGCTGATCCTTTTGCTTCTATTGATGTTAAAGGTGTTGGGTTCCTTGTAAAACATGCTTGCGAGGCTGGTCGCAATACAAACCCTAGAATTAAATTAGGTGTTTGTGGTGAGCATGGTGGTGATCCTGAGTCTATTAAGTTCTTTCAATCTTGTGGACTTCAATACGTCTCTTGTTCGCCGTTCCGTGTTCCTGTCGCAAGACTCGCGGCGGCTCAGGCGGCTATTTTAGCGAAGAAATAAAAATCGGGGCAGTTGCCCCGTTTTTTTTGCTTATAAGGAATGTTGGATACCTCTTTTTGAAATCGCTAGGGCGATTTCGTCCTCCCCCTCTGACGATGGAGAGGGAAAGTTGAAATTTAGATTGGATTCCACGGCGGATTTTTAATCCGCCTCTGAATGATAAAGGAAGATTAGAATGGATTCTGAGCCTACGGCCCAGAAAAACAAAGGAGGAAGAGAGATTGCTTCGTCGCGGTGCTTCTCGCAATGACGGGGTGGAGTTGAATGATTCAAGTTATAAATGTTTAGTGGAGGGGGGAGGTTGTGCGGGTGCCTGTTTTATAATTTATCCAGATTTTTTCCTCGGCTATTGCCATTATCGGATAATCCAATTTTGAATCGCTATATGTTTTTACTACTCGGTAAAATACTTTTTTATCTTTCGCCCATTTTGATAGTTGATTCAATTTTTCTATGTCTAAACATGAGCGAGTTTCAAATTTCCATGGTCGTTTTTTTTCTGTTTTAGAACATAAAACTTCATCAAAATTAAAGCCTTTTAATAAGCCTGATTCTAAATAATCCCTGAGGCCTGTAATACATATTGTATAAAGCCCTGAGTCTTTATCTGCTTGGATTTGCTCAAATGGCCAGCCAAAAATCCCCTGTCTGTGTTTCTTTATAAAATCCCCAGATAATTCCCTTACCATTTTTGGTGTCAAAAAATAAAAACTATATTGGCGAAGAGTCTCCTTTGATATGATTCTGAAAAATCTCAATACAAAAAATACCCATATAAATGTTAAAAATAATTTTGCCCTTGTTGAATGTTTTACACAATATTTCCAAAACTCTATTGTGCTATCTTTCTGACATACGGTGCCGTCAAAGTCATAAATTGCTAATAATTTTTCACTCATATTTTACCTCTTTGCTTTTAATATAACATATTGTTTTTGAAAAATCCATAATTAAACTCCCTCCTGTTTTTTTTACGAATTTAATTTATTTAATAATTGTCTGGGTGTTCTTATAAATGGGTTATGTATTCCTAAGACCGATTTACACACACTGACACAACTGATACTAAATAAATAATTTTTCGTTTCGCTTTTTTTGTCTTGGACTTCTAAAATCTTCCAGCCGTTTTGCTCTAATTTTTTTAGAAATCTTTTATTGCTAAATCCTAATTCCCAACGATTAAATGCAGGCTCTAAAATTAAACTCTTTTTATTGAATTCAAAAATTATTATTATGTGGCGATATTTCTTACATAACATTCTAACCCACCAAATCCTTGAGTTTTGACTGAATGCAAAATATATCTTTGTTGGTTTTTCTATCATGCTATCCACCCCTTTTTTTGAAACCAAAAGTCCAAAGTTTCCATTGATGATTTCCATAAAAAATAATCTTTTCTTTGACTGAAAATCCTTTCTAGTGGTGCCATTTGTTTCATTCCATATTTTAGTAAAACTTTTAATTCATTCTCGGATAATTGTCCCGATAAATGTAGTTTTGTTATTAAACACTCTATGTCTATTATCTCGCAAGGGCGGTAGGTTGCTCCGTTTTGAGACTTTAAGATTGGTTTTATCTTTTTGGAAAATATAAACCACATCCATAAGTGTTCCGATGATTCAAATAATCCTTCTGTTCGGGTGCATTCGTTTGTATAAAAAGCCATCTATTCCTCCTTTGGTTGATTTTGATTGCTCTCTCTGATAGGAATAATATCATAATGAGAGAATAAATCTAATCTTTCAACTTAAAGTATAGTATGGATTTTTTGTTAGAGTAAATTGCTGAGTTTTATAAGGCTTTCAAGCGGAATTGTTTCAGGCCTAGATGTTGGTAAAATGTCCGATTTTTTTAATTTTTCTTCCAGATTTTCTATGTCTTTTAGAATCGCTCTTATCATTTTGCGGCGGTTGTTAAAGAGTTTAGCGGTTAAATTCTCTAATTTATATAATTCTTCGCCTTGTAATGGATTTTTTTTAGGTCTAATTAAAATAACTGATGACCAAATTTTTGGTTGTGGTGTAAAACAGGTTGGGGCTAAATCAAATAATTTTTCCGCTGTCGCGGTTGCTTCCCTTAAAATCGCGAGGCGGCCGTAGGCTTTATCACCCGCTGATGCAAGAATCCTGTCTGCAACTTCTTTTTGAAACATCAATGTCAATGAATCAAAATCTGATATGTGATGTAGCCAATTTATTAAAAGTTCGGTTCCTATATTATATGGTAAGTTAGCGCAAATTCCCCTTGGTGCTGGAATGCTGGTGTAAAAATTTTTATCAAGTTTTAATGCGTCCGCTTTCAAATATGAAAATCTGTCGCCGTAATTGTTTTTTAGTTTTTCTAAAATTGGTAACATATCTTCGTCAGTTTCAATTGAAATTAAAGACTTTGCTCCGCAATTTAGCAATGAACGAGATAGCCCCGCTGGCCCAGGTCCAATTTCAATTATATTTGTTTCCTCTAAATTTGGTATGCTTTTCGCAATCTTGTCCGTTATGTTCAAATCAAATAAAAAATGTTGCCCGAATTTTTTCTTTGCTCCAATTGATGAGTCTTTTAACATTTGTGATACTGATGGCAAGTTGTCCGTCATTCTAATTTACTCTTGTTTTAGATTCAAATGCTATGGATAATGTGCCGTCATCAAGGTAATCAAGATCTCCACCAATTGGAACACCCGATGCTGGCTCGTAATACTTTATGTTTGGATTGTTGATTATTGAAATTATATAATGACTGGTCGTTTTGCCTTCCATAGTATTTGGTAGTGCCATAATTATGTCTGTTATATGCTCGTTCGCAATTCTTTGTTTCAAATTGTGTATGTTTAAGTCGTCTGGTGATACTCCGTCCAATGCTGAAATCAAGCCGTGTAGAACATGATATCTGCCGTGAAATACACCCGCTTTTTCCAAAATCCAGATGTCTGATAAATCCCTTACTATACAGAGTTCCCCAGTGTTTCTGGACGGATTATCACAAAATTCGCATGTGTCATTCTCGCATAATGCTCCGCAATTTTTACATGGTTTCAAATTATCAAGGGCAAATTTCAATAGGTCTATCAATTCCCTTGTTTGATTTGTTTTGCTTTGTAGCATTGCTAGAACTATTTTTTTAGCACTCCGACTGCCTAGGCCTGGCATTTGCGAAAACTTTTTTATCAATTTGTTTATTATTTGCGACATCTTTTTTTTTCCTTAATAAATTCGGAGTTCTTTTAATACTTCGTTTAATAATTTGTGCTCAAAGTCAAATGTTTGCAATTCGTCTCGGGTCTTTTTACGAAGGTCTTCTAAATAATATTTTATAGTTTTATGTATGTCGTCTATTTGTATATTATTATATTTTGTTTGTTTGATTACCCTCTGCCATGCTCGTTTCAAATCAACTAAATGTCCCGTCTTTGATTCCCTGTTCGGAAATAACCATGCCGATTTTTGATTCATATTCTCAAGCAATACAAGTGTGCTATCTGATAATGCTATATGAAGGTCTTTATTTATCCATAAGTTTTGATTGAAATCAATTTGCTCCCACCTCATTGCTAGAACACTGGATTTTTGTTGGCCAGTGAAAAATAACATCAATAATGCATTCTTGATGTTTTGATTTTTTTCCTTTTTTATCGCTGATAATAAATTCCTACATTCTGTAGATGATAATAAACGATGCCTTTGAGATGTGATAAATTTCGCAACTTTTAATGCTGGATTTTCTTTTACATAATTATTTTGAATCGCATATCTAAATACCCCGCGGATTATTTCTAACATTCTGTTCGCCATTGATGGTCCGTGATATTTTTCAATATATTTATGTATTGTTTCAATGTGCTCGCTGGTTATATCTGCCATCTCATAAGGCATTAAAGCCTGCCAAAAACGGTTTATGTTCCGTGTCAATACTTGCTTGCCGTATTTTTCCCTTTTTACTCTTTTTTCTAGGTATTGTTTTATTATCGCTGATAGTTTTGCGGATTTTATTTTGCGATTTTCATAGTTCTTTGTGTTTTTTAATTTGTCGTATTTTATAATCGCAAGGTCGCGAGCCTCTTCCACTGATAGTTGTGGATATTGTCCAAGTATAAATCGTTCGTCTTTGCCATTTACTCGCTTTCTAATGAAAAAACTTTTTATGCCTGTTGATGTTATGTATAATTTCAAAATCGGAACTGATGTGTCGCCATGAACTTCATAACCCTTTTCTGGTATATCAAGTGTATCAAGAAAAAATGATGTAAAGAAAAAACTATTTTTCACTTGGCGACCCTTTTTTGTATTGCCGTATAATACTCGCTTGTCTCAAAACTGTCAAGAGTTATTTTTTGCCCATTTTATTTTTATTATGGAATTGATTGAATCGTCAGATGTTTTTATCTTGTGATAAGATACATCTTTTTCTATCTTTGAGTCAATATAAATTTTTTCTGTGCCTGCTGGAATTTCTTTTTTATATAATATCGCTATTTCTGCGGGTCTGTGGCTTGTTCTGAAATTAAAATCTAAGGATTCTGTCGCCCATGATAAATATACTGAATTATTTACATGTTGATTTCTGTCTATGTCGTCGTAAAAAATTTTGAACTCGGTTTTTATGTCTCCGTCAAAGTCTTGTAATTTTTCAAATTCGGTGTCATATGCTCTTTCATTTATGTCTAAAAATGTTGTTGGTAGATTGTCTAAACTTATTGGTCTTCTGGTATTCATATCTATTAAAACCCATTGGCCTGTTGCCCTTACCATTATATTATCGTTTTCGTCCGTTATTAAAAAATCCCTGATTGCACGGAATTTTTCCCTTGCCGCCGGCCATGTTTTTATCTTTAATGTCTTGTTGTTTTTAGGATAATTTTCTATTTTGATTTTATAATTAAATACCACCCATGCTATTTTATTTTCATTA
This sequence comes from uncultured Bacteroidales bacterium, assembly GCA_964514455.1. Taxonomy (GTDB): domain Bacteria; phylum Pseudomonadota; class Alphaproteobacteria; order Rs-D84; family Rs-D84; genus CAZEWI01. The sequence goes on from CAZEWI010000038.1 coordinate 5,201, forward strand.
CAATATGTCAATCCTGCCCCTAAACTTTCCGCATGTGTGTCCGCTACGGATTGTAAAAAATTCATCATAATTACTGGTCTGAGATACCCGTATCTGTCCGTTTGGAATGTTCTGACTTGTATATCTTCTTCGTATTTTTTCATTTTTCGTTTTCCTTTTTTTCTATGTTTTGTCCGCAGGTGTAGCCCGAACTAAATGCCCATTGTAAATTATAGCCACCTAAATCCCCAACTATATCAAGACATTCACCAATGAAATAAAGTTTTTCCTGAGTGCTTTCCATTGTCTCGGGATTTACATATTTACAATCAACTCCGCCTTTCGTTGCTTCGGCATAGTCAAAGCCATCTAATTGTGCTTTTAGTTTATATGACTGAATTTTGTCTGCAAGTTCTAATAAATCCGAATTTGAGATTTCTGATATTTTTTTGTCTGATAATTCTCCGCTTAAAAATTCGCAGAATCTTTTTGGCAGGTATTTATTTAATGTCGTTTTTAATTGCTTGTTCGTGGTTTTCTCATTTATTAAATAGTCCGACAAATTTATATTCGGTAAAAAGTTAAAATATATTTCTTTCGTTGGCATATATATTGACGCATTAAATGTCGCTGGGCCCGAAATCCCGCGGTGCGAAAATAATATGTCTCCGCTGATAATTTCATTGTTTATTGATATGCTCGCAAATACTGAAATCCCAGATAATTCACAGAAATCTTTTGTTAAAAAGCCATTTAATACCGGATATTTTTTCGTAGTTTTTATCCTGAATTTTTTCGCAATTATATCTGCTAAATTTGAGACTCCAAGTTTTGGATATGATATTCCACCCGTTGCTATTACTAAATTTTTTCCAGTCGCTATTATTTTTTTATTTGATAATAATTCGTATTCTTGGTCTTTGTAATTTACATCATCTATTTTTGTGTTTAACAAAAATTCTGTTCCGCTTTTCTTACAATCAGAAAGCAGGGCTGTCAAAATATCTGATGATGAATTTTTACAAAAATAACGCCCTTGCTCTTTTTCATAAATTGGAATGTTTTTCTTTTTTACATAATTTAACATATCTTTTGGCGAAAATAATTTTAGTGCATAATTTATAAAATTCGGTTGTTCCCCGTGATAGTTTTTTTCTGAGATATTCGTGTTTGTAAAATTACAACGGCCTCCGCCTGAAATTAAAATCTTGCGGCCTGCTTTATTTCCCATATCTATTACACAGGTTGAAAGTCCTTTGTTTGATGTTGTTTTCGCACACATCAAGCCCGATGATCCCGCTCCTATGATTATCACATCAAATATTTTTTTATTCTCGTTTTTCATATCGCTAGTTTAGTATTTTTATATTACGATTTCAACCAATTTTTATTTATTTATTTCCAAGTACTTTATTAGTTCTTTCGGATTTACTATTATGGATTTTGTTGCTTCTCCATTATAAAAAATTGTTGTGCCTGTCCGTTTTACTATGTTTATAAAATCAGTTTGATTCAATTTTGGTTGGACTTGTTTTGCTAGGGCATATAACCCTGCCAAGTATGGTGCTGTAAATGCATAATTGCCAAGTGATGAATATTCGTAATCTTGGCTGCCTGTGAAACTCGCATAGGTCCTGTTCCCCGTCGGAACAAAAATCGTTTGTGCATAATTCAAATAATCTTTTAATGTATTAGTTTTTAGAAATTCATCTTCTATGTAGTAGGTGCTTGTGTCGTCAGAATTCGCATTTATTCTACGTTTTAATCCAGACATCTGAAATCCGTTTATATCGTTATTCGTTGTAAAAACTGCGACTCCGCTTTCCTTTAATTCAGATATTAGTTCCTTTACTTTCTTGAAGTTTTTTTCGCTGTCGTCTGATGTTAAATCCCATGGAATTACTACGGCAGAAATTTTTTTATCATCGTCTAGTTTTTTATTTAATTTTATTATCTTTTTTAATGAATCTATGTAATTTTCCAAGTATGTTTCGTCTTTCTTATAATCGTAATTTTTGGCAGCAAAATAATATATTTGAATCTCTGGTGCAATTCCAGATTCTTTGCCCGCTAAAATTGATGTTATCGCAGGGCCTTGCATTGATGAATTTTCATTTTTATTATACCCAAAATTCTCATAATCAATTATTTTTCCAATATACTCGTTGTGGTCTAAAACTAATGGTTGATCTATAATCGCAATGTTTATGCCTTGGCCTGTGTAGCCGGATTTTTGTAATTTTCTGATTTCTAGGCCCGCATTTTTCCCATCTTCAAAGATATTTACAAAATTGAAATTTACAGGCATTTGATTCGGAAATTTTGTGTGCTGATTATAGGTGGAATTTAATAAGATATTTAGTTCTTTTGTTAAATTTAATCGGCTTAAATCCAAGTTTGTTAGGCGATAGCCAAAAATTTTATCGTTTATTTTTTTGAGGTCCGAAATCGTTTTAATTTCTTCCCCTGTCGTATAAAAATTTGTATAACGAACTTCATTTGTTACCCCGGTTTTGGCAAGTTCTGGTATTAGAATTAAATTTATTAAAATTATTAGTTTTTTCATTATTCCCTCTGTTCTGTATAGGGTATTTTATTTGCTTTTTGATTTCAAGTGATTTTTTATGAAACCCACGAATGTGTGGTAGAGGGAAAGTTGAATGTTGGATTGGATTCCACGGCAGGCAGAGCCTGCCTCTGAATGACAGGGTGGTGCTAATTGAGCGGGTTATGATAGCGGAGA
>CAZEWI010000039.1:0-7789 GCA_964514455.1 uncultured Bacteroidales bacterium
TGTTTTTCAGGTGCAAAGCAACGAAGTGAATTTAATTTATTGAATTCACAAGTTGTTTGTGCGATAATCGCACAAAACTTCTCAACACAAAATAAAGTCAAAAAAACTGCCGATTGCTCGGCAGTTCTTATAGTTTGGACACCCATAGAGAAGGAGGAAGGAAAGGAAAAAAAAACATGAGTATCCAAATTTCCAAACTTCAAAAAAATCTCAGGGCACAGAGGAGAGAGAATGTAGGAGGGAGTTTCCATGCCCCAAGAAGAGTCACAAAGCATGCCTTGTGATACCTTTAATATAATACAAAAATCTGATTTGTCAAGTATTTTTTAATTTTTCTCAACATTTTTATTTTTAAGCAAAATCAACAAGTTATTTCATATAATCCCCGCCAGACAAAAATTTTTTTTCAAGTTTTAACAAAAAAATCCCCACAAACAACGAATCATTTTTTCTCCGAGACCTGATAGATAGTATCTTCGGTATGAGGGGTCCCGATATAGATAATAGAGCCAGAAGGCGACAAAATAAAATCCAATTCTCGCAGTCTTTCCCGCAGATTTCTGCGCTTTCCGGCGGTATTAGCGGTATTAGGCACTTCAATATCATCACAGATAATTAAATCGGCCCGCAAACCGGTAATATTTCCATAGAGACCTTGACAAATAACGGAGGGCTCACGAATACCGATTTTTCTATTGACGGTAATTCTGTCGGAGGCCCATTCTTTTTTTTGTTTCGGAATCAGAGGCTCGCATTTCGGGTGATTTTCAATAATATTTTTGATATGAGCGACCATTCTGCCCGAGAGTCCGGCTTCTGCGGAGAAAATCAAGACTCTCATTTCGGGCCGAACGGATAAACACCAAGCAACAAAGCAACCTAAAACCGTAGATTTTCCAGAATGTCGGAAAGCGAGAATAACCCCTCTTCCGCCGCCTGAATCCACGGTTTTATGGAGAAATTTTAGCATCTTAATATGATGTTCGGGCACCGTATAGCCCAGCAAATTATTCCATTCTGCGAAAAAATCGGACAGAGAATTAAAATCTCCTAACTCAGACATCCATAATCATCTTGGCTCACAGCGGCCTCCGCAACCGAGCCATAATCATTGATTAGACTAGGCAAAGCCGCCCCCAAGACATCAAGCAAATTATAGAAGAGCCCAACAGTTCCGCCCGACATCGCCTCCGAGAGAGTATTTTGAATCGTATTCAAACGACCAGAAATAGAGGAATAAATAGATTCCGTTCTATCAAGCACATCTTCTGATTGAGATATATTACATATTTTTCCGTCAATATCGCGACAAACCTCAAGCAAATAATTAAAATCAGAATTTAATTGATTAGGCACGATATAAGAATAATCCTGATAGTCAATAGCCCTATTAAATACTAGTCTTCGCGAGATTTCCAACCCAGAATCCAAAGCGAGAGGCGAAACGAGAGAAACCCGCGCACCGACTGATTGAATAGAGACAGAATAAGAATCTGCGGATTGAACGACATTATCAATTTTAACGATTAAATCCGAGGCATTATAAACGGGATAAGGAAAATCAAAAGATTGGCAAAGACCATCACCAACAAATTCAACTTTATAAACCATAGCGACCTCACAATTTAGATTTCAGAACCGACAATCCGAAAGAAGACAACAAAGATTTTTTGCTTTGTTTATTTTTCTTATAATTATTTTTAAGAGTCTTATCTTTTTGATTTAATTTTTCCAAATCGGAATCCAGATTAGCAAACTTAGCATCATATTCATCTTGAATTTCTTTTTCCAACCTAGAAAGAACGGCTTGTTCGCTAACTGCTGACTCATCTCTGCCACCGCTTCCGAGCAGAGCCTTTTGTTTAGCGATAGCCTTTTTAATTAAATTATTTTTAGTTTCTTGCAACTCAGATTTTTCCGCCAAAATTTGTTTTCTAGAAACTTCATTTTCAGCGAGAGAAGAATCCAAACTATTTTTAGCATTTTTATTTGATTTTTTTCTATCTCTTTCATTTTGAACGAGATCAACAACATTTGCGGGATTCACAAGGTCCAGCAAATTACCAACATTAACATTACCCATAAAACACTCCTATATTAAAAGACATAAACACCGTTAAACATAACGGACAAGATATGAATAGGCAGAGGTTCATCACCAACAACAGACCACAAACTATTATTAGGAACGGACCAACCTAAAACATTTACAGAGACATCACCTGAAAAACCAACAGAATCAGAAACATAAATTTCGTTATTCAGAGCGACAGGAACATCACCATGACCAAAGTTCAGAGTCAAAGCCCAAGTTTTATAAAGCCTCAAACTCAATTTACTCAGCCTAATTTTTTTCGGCAAATTTTTACCCCCAGCCAAAACGGGGATACCAGAAACAGAATGAGAATAAGGCAGACCGACATAAACTAATTCAGCCAAATCAATATCAGCATTATCCGTAAGTTTTTCAAAACCGCTATTATAGACAGCATAAAATTCGTCCCAAAGCCAATCTGCAGAAACAAAATCATCAGAGAGAACCGAGGAATCCGTCATAACGGAACTACTAAATTTTTCCAAATAGTTTTGATTATTTCTTTCAACTATAACATAAACAGAATCTTGAAAGAAACAAACCGAGAGAAAATCGCCATCGGTAATATAGCGACTCCAAGCAGAAATATCTAAATCGGTATCCATAGTAAGCACCGCCATAGAGCCATCATTCATAACAACGAAAACTTGGCGATTGATTAAATCATAAGCGATAGACTTTGGAGCAATCATCAAATGATTAGCATGAACAGCCAGATCCACTGTGCTATAAGTTCCAGTAAGTCCATCAAGAACCAATTCTCTAATACCCTTACCCGAGCGAGAAACAAAAATGCTAGAGCCACCAACAGAAACAGGCATTAAAAAGTTTTCATCATAAGAGCCGACACTGGTGTATTGCCTAACCTGAACATTTTCAGGAGTCAAAGGCTCACCGGAAACGGCCCATTCACCAACGGAAGTAAGGATTTCCAGATGAACACTAGAAACGATAGTAATAATTTCCTGCTTTTGAGAAGATAACAGAGATAAATAAATTGCTTCATCATCAAGCCCCGTTCCAACATCAAAATTAAAATGGCTACCAGTTTTAGAGAACCAAACTCCATTAGGGATTTGAGTAGTTCCAGCAAAAACAAGCCTATTTTGGTGAAAACTGACAGACTTTGGCCAACCTCGTTTAGCCGAAAAAGCCCACTCATACCAATTAAAAACATCAGTAAGATTTTCGCCAGCAGTAAAAGGTTTTAATATAGCGACTTTAACCTGAGTTGCAGAAATATATTCAATAACTTTAATTTCCCCACCCGAGAAACTAAAAAATAATCCAACATCAGTTGCAGAAAAGAAATCAACATTAGAATCCAGATAAGAAACATTATTAGCAACCGAATAAGTCAGAGCGATATATTTAGAATCATCAAATTGATATCTAGGACATAAATCAGAATACTCACCAGAATCAAAAGCAAAATCCACTAATTCAAAAACTCCGAATCTATTTTTCTGTAAAACCTTAGGCTTATATTTTTCATGAACAAAAATCATACTAGACAATCTTTGAGCCCATTGAACCTTATTCAAATCAGCGGAAACCCAAGGAGCAACAAAAGTTTGTAGCAGAGCATCATTTTGATAAAGATATAAACTTGAATCACCTAAAACACAAAGATATTTTTCGCTATCTTCTGAAACGAAAGGAACAAGAACCGAACCCGAGCAAGAATCATCTAAAAGTAAAGTTCCATTTCTTCTTTTAATTCCACCGGAAATCACGACATCCATATTAGTAAGAGTTGCGACAGCGGACGAATTTACATTCAAATCAGACCTAGAAAAAAAATCAGGAGAAACTTCACCCAAAGCAAAATTAGAAATAGTTTGATAAAATTGAGTCATAAGAACCTCCGTTAAAACCTAGAATTGACAAGAGAGAATCCATGAATTTGAGCATCATTAGATTGAGAACTATCAATATACTTAGCATTTTTTAATTCGCTATCAAACATAACCGAAATAGTTCTATACAGGGTTTGATTTTCAGTCAAAGGCAAACAAAATTCCATAGCCAGACGAAGCACCATAAGGCTTGCGAAATAATCAGGTAAATCGGATTCAGAAACTTGTTTAATATAATTCAAATGAATTGTAGCAAGACCTGTATGAATATTTTTTCCAATAATTTCATAGTCTTTAGTTTCATCAACAGAAATAACACGAAGACAATCATTAGGCAAAGCACAAACAGCCCGACCCAAATCATCTCTATAAGAATAAACGATTCTAGAATTTTCCTTAGCAAAATCCCAAGGATGTAAAACAAGAAGAGAATTCAAAACACCAGAATATAAATTACTGGCCAACATTGCAGCCGCCGAGCCATCAGAGAAAGAAGATATAGGCCTTTCGCCCAACTTCAATAAAGCCCTAGAACATAAATCAACATTAGTAAACATAAAACACCTCCAAAAAGAATAAAATAACTGCCCATATTTCAGGGCAGTTTATAAAGTTTGCTATTTTAAGCCAACAAATCAGCAACCGTAACAACACCGCTAGCAATCGTAGAAATATTGATAAGGCTATTAGCATCAGAAGCATTTAATAAAATCATATCACCCGCATTAGCAATAGAAGCAATAGAATTAAAATACCCAGTACCAAGAACAGTAGCAGAAGCATCAGTAGTTGATTTATAATGCCAAAGAGTAAAGCCATTAGCATAAGCAATAACAGAAAGATTTTTATTAGAAAAAGCCATAGTTAAACTCCTTATTCATCACATTTAATTTTAACGATACCATCGTCATCAATCAAGACAGCACCCCGAGACATACAATTAGAAACAAAGTGAGCAGCCCTTTCGCCATGCCAAGAAATATCAGATCTAACATCTTGTCCAGAAGCATGACCGATAGCACTTTTATGATAAACGAAACAATCGCGACCCGAAGCAGACTCAGGTAATCCATTACAAAGAATCCAAGTAACACCTAGCCATTTTCTAGCCTCAGCCCCATTTATCAACGGATAATTTTCACCGACATAATCAGCAGAAGTAAATTCATCAATTCCGAGTAAAGCATTCCATTGAGTTACACCAACGATACCAAATCTTTGTCCATCATCAGGAACATCTTTTTCATTCAGTTCAGCAATAGCAGACAAGACAAGTGTTTTAGATAAATTGGCCGAATAATCTCCAACATAATTAGAAGCAGAAGAGCAAGCAGAAATAATAAGTTCATCAGTTTTTCTACCCAAAGCATAAGCCCCAGCGGAAGCAACGACACGACGTTCATCAATATTAGTTTTTAATTCGTCAAGAGCATCAACCCAATCACCAGCATAGTAATCAGTAAGAGAGCATTCAACAGGATTATGATCCAGATTCATAACAGGAACCATACCATGACGAGATTTAGAACTAGCGATACCTTTTCCGATTTTTTGGAAAGTAGTACTAGTTCCGATGACATTAGACTTAGCGCGAACAGTAGGACGTAATTTCGTACCAATTTGTTGATAAGCCAAATGGACATCAGATTCAAATTGTTTAGTAAAACTCTGATCAATAGAAACAGACATTTTAACACTCCTTTTTAAGTTAAATAAAAAAGCAATTAAAAAAATAAATTGCTCGTGAAAAATGAATCGCACAGGTTATGCTTTCGCGCCAAAGGATTCATCAAATTTGGATTTTTCAAACAGGAGAAAAACTCCTTTTAATTTTGAAAAATTACCCAAACAAAAAAAGGGAGACCACTCCGCCTCCCAAACTCTATATAAATATTTTTCCCCATTGCGAGTATTTATGCTCTTATGTCATTGCAAGAAGCACCGCTACGAAGCAATCTTTCTTCCTTTGTCATTCAGAGGCAGGCTTCGCCTGCCGTGGAATCCAATCCAAACATTCCTTATCCCCTCTACCGCAAGGTCGGGGGTTTATGCCAGAAAAACAATTTGAACATTCCTTATTCCCTCTACCGCTTGCGGGGGAGGACAGAAATTACAAAGTAATTTCTTGGAGGGGGTGTCCATCCTTCCTTATAAAAATATCCGCTGTCATTCCGCATTTAGTGCGAAATCTCGTCATAACTAGAATCATTTAACAAATCCTGTCATTCAGAGGCAGGCTCCCGCCTGCCGTGGAATCCAATCTAATCTTCCTTATACCAACAAAAACATTTTATGTTTTTGTGTCATTCTGGGCTTTGCTCAGAATCCATGAAATACATCATTTGTCATTGCGAGGGCTCTTGCCCGCGGCAATCCCACTTCCTTTATTATTCTGAACTTGTTTCAAAATCTCAATCAAAACAATTTTGCGACATCATCAGTCAAAGACAATTCTTGTGAAGATATTAAATTCATTGTCTTATTTTCAATTTGAAAAACTTCTTTAATAGCCAAAGAAGGAGTTATATAAGATTCAATAACAGGCCTAAAAATTTTAACAACTTTCACTGGATTATCAAAAACAAATTTAATTTTTTGAACTGCTCCATCTGCACCCTCTATAGTTTTGAGAGAAGCGATAAAATAAAAAGAATTACCATCAGAAAGTTCTAAATCATATTGAAAGAATCCATGAGCAGATATATTATGATTTGTAAATTTAGTAATTCTATCAAGGATACCATCATTATCCAGATCTTTATCAAAAATTTCAACCCGAGAAATTCCATCATCAAGATCATCTAAATCATAACGAATAACTGAATTTGGACTACCCAAGCCATCATCAAAAGCCTGATAAACATCAGCCCAAAGATTAGAAACAAAAAAAGCAAATAAGCAAATCACCAGTCTCATAAAATTATATTACATCAGACAAAACAATTTTTCAATCAATATATTTTTCAGCATAACACCTACACCCAAACTCACTTCCTGGTAAAATCTCTGCTTTATACCAATAAAATATTTTACCTTCTTTAAGCCGATGAGAATCTCTAACTCTATCATCTTTTTTTGTTCGCCAAATAAATTTTGAATCAAAGGGGAGGACTTCAAAAATTCCTTCTTTTGTCCCTTCATATTTTATGATAGCATTAATTATGTTCTGAAAATTTTCATAAGACAAATTTTTCATCAAAATATTAAGTAATAATCCAGTCTCTTTTTCAACAAATTTTTGGTACAAACTAGTATTATTTTCAACTGATGGGGCATATCTATTTATAGCCTCACCTATAGTTAAATTTTGATAAGAATCTGTTTTTAATAAAGATTCCAATGCAAATTTTCCCTGTTCATAATTTGGAAAAATTGCGAATCTACCAGCATTACCTATAGAACCGTGTCTTTCAGAAAAATTTCCACAAATAAGATTACCCGGATTATTATTCCGCCAAGCTTTGCTACCTTCTGATTTTCTATATAAATGTCCTCTTTTATCTTCATAAATAACATTATCTGTATTTTTATCTTTTTCAAGATATGCCTTTACAAAATCATTCATTATATTTACCTCAAATTAAACTTTCCTTATAAAAACTACGCTATCATAACCCGCTCAATTAGCACCACCCTGTCATTCAGAGGCAGGCTTCGCCTGCCGTGGAATCCAATCCAACATTCACTTCTCCCTCTACCGCAAAGTCGGGGGTTTATGCCAGAAAAACAATTTGAACATTCCTTATTCCCTCTACCGCAAGGCGGGGGAGGACGAAATCGCCCAGCGATTTCAGGAGGGGGTGTAAATCCTTCCTTATAAACTCTCCGCCGTAAT
>CAZEWI010000040.1:0-7648 GCA_964514455.1 uncultured Bacteroidales bacterium
AGAAATTTATTGTAAAAAGAATGGATTAAATTATTTAGATTGGTGGAAAAATCCAGAAGTAAATTATACCCAATTTATGGGTAAAGATAATGTTGCATTTCACGCTGTATTTTTTCCTTCTGCTGAAATAGCAGTTAATAATAATTGGAAAATGGTAGATAACTTAAAAGCCGTAAATTTTCTTAATTTTGAAGGTGCTAAAATATCAAAATCAACTGGAAATGGTATTTTTTTAGATGATGCAATTATAGAATTTCCATCTGATTATTGGAGATATTATTTAATTTCAAATAGTCCTGAATCTGATGATACTGATTTTACAATTGATAGATTTACAGAAGTTATAAATAAAGACTTAAATGGTATTCTTGGTAATTTTATTTCACGAATCACTAAATTTACTGAAAAAAAATTAGGAAATACAATTCCTGAAAATTATAGTGATACTGAATTAGAAATTGAATTAAAAAATAATATAAATTCTTGTTTATCTGAAATTACAGAAAATATGGAAAAATTAGAATTAAGAAAAGCAACTGCTAAAATCCGCGAATTATGGACTATTGGAAATGAGTATATTACTAAATCAGAACCTTGGTCTATTATTAAAACAGATGAAAATAGGGCAAAAACTATACTTTATAATTGTTTTAATTTAATTGATTTATATGCCAGAATTTCTTCTATTATAATTCCAGAAACCGCTGATAAAATTATTAAAACTTTTGATAAAAAATTAGACGTATCATGGCCTAAAACTTTTGAATATAGAATAAAATCTGGTGAAAAATTTAATATCACCGAAAACTTATTTGAAAGAATTAGTCCTGAAAGAAATCAAGAATTAAAAGATAAATATCTTATTAAATAAAAATTATTTTACTAAAAAACAACCTACATTATTTGATGTGCATTTTTTAAGTATATCATCTGCTTTATTTTTGTTTAATTTTTTTGCACGAACCTTAAATAAACCTTTTTCTGAATCAATAGATGGATATACTCCAAATAAATTATATATAAAATCTATTTGATTTTTAGCGGCTTGTTCAGAACTAAAAGCACCCATTTGAACTATATAATTTCCTGGTATAAAATTTTTATTATCTTTTTTTATACTTACTGGTGTGTTTATTAATTTTTTATTTGATTTATAATCACTAAACTCCGGTATTTTTCCATTATTTAATATATCATAAGAATAATCCAATAATCTAATTGAAGTTTTTAACCTTGATTCTAAATCAGGAGAACCTAATACAACAGACATAACTTTTTGACCATTTTTATCAGCTGTAGCAACTAAATTATAACCTGATTTAACTGTCCAGCCAGTTTTCATTCCTGTCGCTCCTGAATAGGTATTTAAGATATTATTATGTCCGTAATAAGTTTTTCCATTATAATCAAAACTCTGTTGCTTAAAATAATAAAATTGCTCTGGAAAATGCTTATATATAGCAAGTGATAATAATGCTAAATCTCTAGCGGTTGAAGTTTGATTATAATCAGGTAATCCAGATGCATTTTCAAAATTAGTTTTTGATAATCCAATTCCTTTTGCGGCTTTTGTCATTAAATCAGAAAAATCACCCTCATCTCCAATTAAATTTTCTGATAAAACTGTTGCCACATCATTTGCAGACCTTATTATTAAAGCCTTTATCGCTGTATCAACACTTATTTTTTGACCTGGTTTTAACCCTAATTTTGTTTCTGGTTTTTTGGAAGCACTTTCAGAAACTATTAAATTTTGATCTTTTGTTAAAACTCCATTTTCTAAAGCATCAAATACTAAATATATCGTCATTAGTTTTGTTAAACTCGCAGGATAATTACTATCATTCGCATTTTCTGAATATAATACCTTACCCGAATCCATATCTATTGAAATTAAAGCCTTATAATCATTAGCAAATAATAAACTCGGCATAAAACAAATAATATATAATATCTTTCTCATTATTACCCTCTAACTTTTAACTCATTATAAAACTATTTATACAAAAAGGTCAATAAACTAAATCTAAAAATATATATTATTTTATTATTCTTTTTTTTAGTCGTTTAATTTAGTTAAAAATTGTTTTTACTATTTTTTAACAAAAAATTGATTTTAATATCTATCTGATTTTTTATGTTTTTTTTATTTTATCAACATTTATAAACTAGAAATTTTTATATGAAATTAAAGTGAATATTATTAAAAATACCGGTCTTTTTATAGAATTAAACTTTTTTTATGTTTATAAATTATAAAACTTGTATTTTTTTTTGAAACATTGTAAAATAATAAAATAAAGAGAGAGAATTATGAAACAACCTATATTAAAAGCCTTAGCGAATCCAACTAGGATATTTTATGTCCCTTATGGAATAGCAATCACTAATTTCTTAATTCAATTTATTATTTTTGTTATTGGTTTAATTATTACCAAAGGTAATTATAATCCTCTATTATTTTTAATACCATTAGTCGTTGTTCATTTAATCCTTATTAAAATAACTAAAAAAGAACCTCAAATTGGACAAATTTTATCTGCTAAATTAAAATTATTTCTTAAAGGTAATCCACCAAAAACATTAAGGCCTTAATATGAACCCAAATTATGTATTTAATCCAAAAACTTTTGCTACTAGTGATATTATGACTGATGTTATCAATAATTTACCAGTTATTATCGCTATTATTATAATTTTATTCATAATTATATTATTTGTTTTACCTAAAATTGGTGAAATAATATTTCCTAATTTTTCATTTTCTTCTTTTGCTAGATATATACCTTTTTCAAAACCATCAAAAGATAATTACTCTGTTTATTCCGGAAATAATACTATTTCTAGAGTTTTTAGTTTTTATGGAGTGCAAACTGATATTCAAACTGAAGATCAAAAACAACAATTTTTAGATATGAGAGCAATGCTCTTGGAACAAATTAAAGACCCTAATGTTATTGTTCGTATTTTTATGATTAGAGAAGGATTAAATATAAAGACTGATTATAAATTTGATGATGTTATATTACAAAAAATTTATAATCAATGGAATGAAAAAGCCGTTAAAATATTTAATAATAAATATTACATAGTTCTAACCGTTTTTGGAAATGATATTGAAAATAAAATAGCAACTTATTCAGATTTAGTTGAAACTATACTATCCGCTTATAAACCAAAATTATTAAAAAATAATGAAGAAAATAATTTTGCTAGTTTTTATTCTAAAATTTTATCTCCTATAACTAAGCCAGTTATAAAACAGGTAAATAAAAATATGAATGATTTAATGATTTCTGATGGAATTGAGTTCTTGAATAATGGAAATATTTTATTTACTAATGGAGATGTTAAAAAATATGGAGCAATTATATCTTTCAAAATTTCACCAGATTTTTTAGACGAGGATTTTTATAATAGTTTAGGGACTATTCCTTGTGAATTACTAACAATGAATGCTTTGAATTTTATAAACTCTCAAAAAACAGAAAAAATTATAAATCAAAAAATAAGCGGCTTAGAATCTAATCAAGAAAGTTCTGATATTGCAGAAAAACAAATAAGTGAAGCATTATCTCAAATGGATGAAAATATAAGTGGAAATCAAAATCTATTATCTTATTACCCTATGATTTTACTATATTCAAATTCAGAAGATGAGTTAAATCAAAATATAAAATACCTAAATCAAATTTGTGCTAGATTCGGAATTACAGCAGTTACAGAAAATTATGCAACTAAAGTTTCTTGGTTTTCTATGTTAGCAGGTTATGATACATTCCCTAGAAATTTCAAATTATTATCAAAAACAGCGGCTATTTGCTTTCCTATGAGTGTTGTTCCAACAGGACTTTCAAAATCAGATTGGGGAGAAGGTCCAATAGTTATATTTCCGACTCATCAAGGAACTCCTTATATGTTTCAATTCCATGTATCTGAAAATCCAAACGCAGTTGGTCATACTCTAACTATAGGTCCTACTGGACAAGGTAAAACTACTTTATTCTCATTTTTAATTTCTCAATCTATGAGACATTCTAAATTAAAAACTTTCTTTTTTGATAGAAATAGAGGAGCAGAAATTTTTACACTTTCAGTTGGTGGAAAATACATTACTTTTGAAAATCGTTCTCAGGAATCTGATAATATACTTGCTGGATTTAAAGCAAAATTAAATCCATTAAAAATTGAAGATTCTAATAAAAATAGGGACTTTTTACGCAGATGGTTATCTTTAATTTCTGAACAAGATTCTGCAATAGCGCTTGAAGAAATAGGGCGTTCAGTTTCTATAAATTTTGATTATTTATCAAAAGATAAAAGATTATTAAAAGATATTTATACTTCTTGTTTTTCTGCTAATGGTGGTATGAGAGAAGCATTAAAAAAATGGGTAGATCCACTACAATATGGTTCTATATTTAATGAAGACGAAGATACTCTTGATTTATTTTCAAGACTAACAACTTTTGATTTTACAGAAATTTTAAATGATGAAACCTTATCACCTGCTGTTATAAGTTATATAATTCAAAGAATAAATACTATAACTACGAGCGGTGGAAATCCATCTTTAATTATGATTGATGAAACTGCACCTATGCTTGCAAATCCAATGTTTAGGCAAAATTTTATTACAGGTCTTCAAGAAGGTCGTAAAAATAGACAGGCTTATATGGCTGCTTTCCAACAAGCGAACATACTTGATAAACTTGGAATAGGTGATGTTGTTCGTGGTCAGGCTCAAACAATGTTATTTTTTAGAAATCCAGGTGCTGATTCTTCAGATTATGCTCATTGGAAATTAAATCCAAAAGAAATGGCTTTTATTCAAGGTCAGGCATATCCAGAATTAAAAAGAGCAATTTTATTATCTAGACCTGTATCTAATGAGTCTGTTATATTAAATACAGAACTTGATGGATTAGGAAATTACTTAAAATTATTTGAATCTGGAAGAAGAAGTGTTTTATTAGTGGAGGAACTTTATAAAAAAATGGGGAGCGATTTTGTTGAGACTTATCTTAAACGGAATTCTTAGTTTTTTTATAATAACTCCGGCTTTTTCAGATGTTTGTTCTGAATTAAAATCAGAAATAAAAACAAATTTTAATGATATTTCTTGGAAAATTACTCCAGTAGAAAATTTTACAGAAAAAAAATCAGAATCAATTCATGGAACAACTAAAAGTTCTATAAATTATTATTCTAGATTATATAGTTATATTATAAACACGGCTGATGGTGGTTATTGCCTTGTATTAAATCAAGTTGATACAAGCTTTGGAATACCAGAATTTGAAGTATTTATAGATAAAAAAATTCCAAAAGACTCTTGTATTTATAATGCGATTTATAATCATGAATTAAAACATATAAAATCAGATTTATCTTTAATTGAAGATTATAAAAATGAGTATTATCAAATAGTAAAAAATTTAATTTACAAACAAAAACCCAAATACATAAAATCAGAAAATAATGTTAGTGATGAGTTAGATAAAATTAGTAAATACATAAATGAATCACCTGAAATGATAAATTTTATAGAAAAAATTCAAAAAGAAAAAAAATATAAAGACTCAAAAATAGATCCTGATATTGATACAGCAAATAAAATTATAGAATGTAAAAATCAATCTTTATGATTTTCTAAACAAGCATTTATAAAAGATACAAATATAGGGCTTGGTTTGGTTGGTCTGGACTTAAACTCTGGGTGAAATTGAACACCTATAAAAAACTTATTTTCAGGTATTTCTATAATTTCAGGTAATAATCCATCAGGAGAAATCCCTGATAATATAATCCCTTTAGATTCTAAATCTTTTATATATTTAATATCTAATTCAAATCTATGTCTATGTCTTTCATTTATTTGTTCTGATTTATATATTTGATAAGCAAGTGAATCCTTTTTTATATTACACGGATAACTTCCAAGTCTCATAGTTCCTCCTAAATCTGAATTTTCTGGACGAATCATTTTTTTGCCATTTTGTTCCCATATTTTCATTTTAGATATAATAGGGCAACAATTATTACTAAACTCAGAAGAATTAGCATCTTTTAATCCAAGTACATTTCTACAAGCCTCAATTGCAGCAATTTGCATACCTAAACAAATACCAAAAAACGGAATATTATGAGTTCTTGCAAAATTAGCCGCTGTTATTTTACCCTCTATACCACGATTTCCGAATCCACCAGGGACCAATATACCTTGATATTTAGAAAGAATTTTTTCAACTTCATCTTTTGATAATGATTCTAATGATTCAGAATTTATCCAATCTATATCTAATTTTATATTATCATAATTTCCAGCATGAGATAAGGCCTCATTTAGAGATTTATATGTGTCTGGCAATCCACAATATTTTCCTACCACTGCAATTTTTACACTATTTTTCCGGTCTTTTGATGAATTTACTATGTTTTTCCAACAAGATAAATCAGGCTCTTTTGATTGTTTTAATAAATTAAAATAATTCAAAACTCTATTATCTAATCCTTCTTTGTGATAACTAAGAGGTATTTTATTTATATTATCTACATCAAGTGCTTGTATAACATCTTCCTTATTTACATTACAAAATAGGGCTAATTTTTCCCTTTCGTCATCAGATATTTCAATTTGAGAACGACATAGTAATATATTTGCTTGAATTCCAGCCTCTAATAATTTTCTAACTGAATGTTGGGTTGGTTTAGTTTTTAATTCTCCTGCTGTAGCAATATAAGGCAATAATGTTAAAAGAACTACACAACAATTTTCACGGCCTACATCATTTATAAACTGCCTAATTGCTTCTATAAAAAGAGTTCCTTCTATATCTCCAACAGTTCCTCCCACTTCATACAAAACAAAATCTTCTCCATGTAAATCTGATAATAAAAAATTTTTAATCTCATTTGTTATATGTGGTATTGCCTGAACTGTTTTTCCAAGAAAATCACCTCTCCGCTCTTTTTCTAAAACATTCCAATATATTTTTCCACCAGAAATACTATCTGTTTTATGACAATTTATATCAGCAAATCTCTCATAATGGCCTAAATCTAAATCCGTCTCTGCCCCATCATCTGTAATAAAAACCTCCCCGTGTTGATAAGGACTCATAGTACCTGGGTCTATATTCAAATAAGGGTCCATTTTACGAAGTCTTACACTATAACCCCTAGATTTTAAGAGACAACCTAAAGAAGCATTTGCTATACCTTTTCCAAGAGAAGAAACTACTCCACCAAGGGTAAATATATATTTTGTCATTATAATCTCCCTAATTTATGTTTATATATATTTATTTTATAAATTAGAGCAATTTTAGGCAAGGTATAAATAAAAAAATAAAACTTGAAATTGTGAAATATAAAAGTTAAAATTAAAATCCAAGTATGGCAATGGGGTCATAGCTCAGCTGGTTAGAGCGCTTGCATGGCATGCAAGAGGTCGTGAGTTCGAATCTCATTGACTCCACCAGAAATCTTTGTAAATTATGGCGGGAATAGCTCAGTTGGTTAGAGCGCCAGTTTGTGGTACTGGATGTCGCCGGTTCGAATCCGGTTTCTCGCCCCACTTATTAAATAGGTTAGGGGTTGTAGCTCAGTTTGGCTAGAGCGCTTGCATCGCACGCAAGAGATCGTG
>CAZEWI010000041.1:0-7634 GCA_964514455.1 uncultured Bacteroidales bacterium
CCCCTCCTGAAATCGCTGTGCGATTTCGTCCTCCCCCGCCTTGCGGTAGAGGGAAAGTTGAATGTTTGATTGGATTCCACGGCAGGCGAAGCCTGCCTCTGAATGACAGGATTTGTTAAATGATTCTAGTTATGACGAGATTTCGCACTAAATGCGGAATGACAGCGGATATTTTTATAAGGAAGGATGGACACCCCCTCCAAGAAATTACTTTGTAATTTCTGTCCTCCCCCTCTGGCGATGGAGAGGGAGAAGTGAATGTTGAATTGGATTCCACGACGGATTTTTAATCCGTCTCTGAATGACAAAGAAAGAGAGATTGCTTCGTCGCGATGCTCCTCGCAATGACAAGTTGTGTCGCTTTGCGACATGTTTGTTTTACCTGGATACTCGGGTCAAGCCCGAGTATGACAAGAGTGAGATTGCTTCGCATTCGCTCGCAATGACAAGGTGGAGTATTCCTCGCAATGACAAAGGGAGAATTGTTTTTGACAATGATGAAATAAAAAAACTGGGCGATTGCCCAATTTTTTATTTATTTTTCAAAGTTTACTTTATTACTATTTATTTTTCAAAGTTTATTTTATTATTATTTATTTTTTAAAGTTTGCTTTATTACCTAGTTTTCAAATTTATCTTATTTTGAGGATTTTGATTGTTTTTTCAAAATCTCTTTTTTGATTTTTATCATATCTTCTGATAATTTTGAATTGCCTTTCGCAAGTAAATAACTATCAAGTCCGCCGTGTTTATCAAGTGTTCTGATTGCATTAGTTGATAGCAATAATGCAATTTCTTTTCCCAAAATTTCACTGTAAATTTTTACTGGGTGTAAGTTTGGTTTGAATGTGCGTTTTGTCCTGGCGTGAGAGTGAGATACGTTCATTCCTACTTCGGTTTTTTTACCTGTAATCTGACAAATTTTTGGCATAATTAAATCCTTTTTTTATTTCATTCTGCCTATTTTTACATCTTTTTTTATCAAAAGTCAAGTAAAAAAGGCAAAATTTGGTTATTCTTTAATCCTACGGGATAAATTTTTCTTTCTGGTTACTGTGTCCAATTCCTTTTTACGAATGCGAATTACATCTGGTGTTACCTCTACTAATTCGTTGTCCATAATGTAGGACAAGGCTTCTTCCAATGAAATCTTTCTTGGTGGCGCTAAGAACATTTTTTCATCACTTCCAGCGGCCCTCATATTTGTGAGTTCCTTACCCTTTACTGGATTGATTTCTAAATCATTTTCTTTCGCATGCTCGCCGATTATCATTCCTGAATATACTGTTGTCCCTGGGCCTATAAATAATGTTCCCCTTGGTTCCAAATTATACAATGCATAGGTTACTGCTGTGCCGTTCTCCATAGAAACTAGAACTCCGTTGCGGTATCTTTCTATGTCGCCGCAATAGGAATCATAGCGACTGAATACTCGATTCATAATTCCTGTGCCCCTTGTATCTGTTCTGAACTCGGATAAATAGCCGATTAAACCCCTTGATGGTGCTGAAAAACTTAAACGAAGTTTTCCGCTGCCGCTTGGTTTCATTTCTAACAATGTCGCTTTTCTTTTTGACATTTTTTCAATGACTATTCCAGAAAACTCTTCATCTACATCAATGATTACATCTTCAATTGGTTCCAATTTATTACCATTTTCATCAAATTGATATACTACTCTTGGACGAGAGACTGATAATTCAAAGCCTTCTCTTCTCATTGTTTCAATTAAAATTCCAAGTTGTAATTCCCCTCGGCCTGATACTTCAAAGGCTTCGTTATTCGCAGATGTGCTGACTTTTAACGCAATGTTTGTTTCGGCTTCTTTGTATAATCTGTCGCCTATCATTCTGGAAGTGAGTTTTTTTCCTCCGCTTTTTCCAGCCAATGGTGATGTATTTACAGAAAATGTCATGGTCAATGTTGGTGGATCAATAGGCAATGCCTCTATTGGTTCGGTTACTCCGATATCACAAAGTGTGTCTGCAACAGTTGCTTTTGTAAAGCCTGCAATTACTACAATGTCCCCCGCTGATGCAGAATCAAGTGATACTTTTTGAACACCACGATGCTCAATAATTTTTGTTATTTTGGCCCTTTCTACTAATTTGCCGTCCATTGTTAATGCTTGGACTGCTTGATTCAAATGGACTGTGCCCGATTCAATTTTTCCTGTTAAAATTCGGCCTACATAAGGGTCTGCCTCTAATGTTGTGGCAAGCATTTTGAATGGCCCGTTTATTTGACAACGGCCTTCTTTACAATCAGGTGCTGGAACATGGTCTATAATCAAGTCAAATAATGGTTTTAAGCCGTTCCTTTCATCGTTCATATCGCGAACTGCCCAGCCTTCACGGCCAACAGCATATAAATATGGAAAGTCAAGTTGTGAATCCGTGGCACCTAATTTATCAAATAAATCAAATACTTCGTTCAATACTTCGTCCGGTCTGCGATCTGGTCTGTCAATTTTATTTATTACTACGATTGGGCGAAGTCCAAGTTTTAATGCTTTTCCTAATACAAATTTTGTTTGTGGCAATGGGCCTTCCGCACTATCTACGAGTAATACTACTCCGTCTACCATGGATAAAATTCGCTCAACCTCGCCGCCAAAGTCTGCATGCCCTGGGGTGTCAATAATGTTTATCTTGTAATCGTTATACAAAATTGATGTAGGTTTTGCACTAATCGTGATTCCTCTTTCTCGCTCTAAATCGCCGCTGTCCATAACTCTATCAGATACTTTTTCGTTTTCACGAAATGTACCAGATTGTTTTAACATATTATCTACTAATGTAGTTTTTCCATGATCAACATGGGCGATAATCGCAATGTTTCTTATCTTCATTTTTATTGCCTTTTTTAGTTTAACTGGCTTAGAATAAACCCATATTTATCAAAAGTCCAGTATTTTTTGTTTATTCATCGCGGATTTTTCCAGCAAAGGTTTTTTCTATGTCTGAAATTATTTTGGCTTGAATCGCATTGATTTCTTCGTCTTTCATAATTTCAGTTGGTTGAATCGTTATGCTGAATGCCATAGATAACTTGTCTTTGCCAATAGTTTCATCGCTGAAAAAGTCAAATACATTGATGTCTATAATTCGGCTGTCCAATTTATAAACTCGGTTTATTACTTCTGTTGCTGGAATATCTTTATCCAAAATAAATGCAAAATCCCTTTTTATTGTTTGTAATTCCGGTAAAATTAAAAGCGATTTTCTGACCGATTTTTTTATCTCGGGTAAAGCATATAAATTGATTTCTCCGATTACTATTGGGCCCTTTAATTTTAATTTTTTCTGAATTGCTGGATGTAATTCTCCGAATGTTCCAATCAATTTTTTACCCATTACTATATTCCCAAAACGATATGGATGTGCCCATTTCGGTGCATTCTCGGTTTCTAGTTTTAATGAATTTGGATTGAATCCTAGGTGGCTTAAAGTAGCAAATATATCTGATTTTATATCAAATACATCAACAGGGCGACTTGCTCCTAGCCAGTGTTTTGCTTCTGTTAAACCTGTTCTGATAATCGCAAGAGATTGCTTATCATCAAATGGTTTTTTACCCATAAATATAGCACCCATCTCAAATAGCGAAATGTTATTGTTTCCCATTTGTTGATTTAACTGAACTGCTTGAATCAAATTCGTTATTAAAGTTTGGCGAACGATATCTAAATCCGCTACTATCGGATTCAAAACTTTATTTGGCTCGCTGTCTATTAGTTGTTCTTCTAATGCTGATGATGTGAATGAAAAACTGATGTTTTCCGATATGCCACGGCCTGTAAGTAAAATTTTAATTTTTTCTTCCGTAGCAAATTCAAGGTCTTCACGAATTTTTTCATAATCAAAATCAACGACTCCTTGTAAATTATCATAGCCGTGGATTCTTAAAATTTCTTCTATGATATCCATATTCATTGTGACATCAACTTTATTCCCTGGAACTTTGATTTTCCAATCTGGTTTTGAATCATCAATTTCAAAATTTAAGTTTGTTAAAATCTTTTTTTGTGTTTTTGAATCAAGATTTATTCCAATTTTTTTCTGAAAATCTGATGGATTATATGTTGCGATTGTTTGTTTTGTTATTTCCCCGTCCGCTAGGATTTCAGAGGCTTTCCCGCCACAAATCTCAATTATTAAATCACGAGTTAGTTTCAAAACTCCAATTTGATTTAATGGATTTATTCCCCTTTCATATCTGTATCTGGAATCTGATTCTATTTTTAATCTGCGGCCAGTTTTTCTGATCCCTGATGGGTCAAAATAGGCACATTCTAAAAATAAATTCTTTGTATTCTCGTCAGAGCAAGTCCTTACTCCGCCCATAATTCCAGCCAATGCAATAGGACCTTCGTCGTCTGCTATGATTAAATCTTTTACTGATAATTTATATGTTTTTCCGTCTAGTGCTTCAAATTCTTCGTCCAAGTTTGCCATACGAATTTGTATGTCTCCCTTTATTTTATCTGCATCAAAAGCGTGTAATGGTTGGGCTAAATCAAAACATATGTAATTTGTTAAATCTACTAATGCTGATTTTGGATTGAATCCTATCGCTGAAAGCCAAGTTTTTATTGGCTCTGGGGTTGTCTGATTTTTTACATCTTCTATTAAACAGCCGCTATACCAAGGACATTCTGATTTTGCTAAGTTCTTGATTGAGATTTTTTTTGAGGTGTTTTTATATTTTTTTGAATTTTCTTCAAGGGCTAAAACTTTTTTATATTCTGATGTTTGTGTCCCAAGTCCCGCCGCAATTAAATCTGTGGCTATTCCAAATACTGATAAATAATCAGGTCTGTTCGGTGTAATTTCTCCAACAAAAATTGTTTCGGATTTTATTATTTCTGATAATTTTGTGCCTGCTTTTATTTTTGAATCTAATTCCATAATTCCAGCATTATCACTGCCTGCACCGATTTCCTCTGCACTACACATCATTCCATTACTGATATGACCGCGAATTTTTCCAGATTTAATTATCATATCATTGCTAGGGATTTTTGTTCCTACTCTTGCGAGAACAGAAGTTAGTCCTGTTCTGGCATTTGGTGCTCCGCAAACGATATCAAGGGTTTCAACCCCGTCATCTACTTTTAATAAATGTAAATGGTCGGAATCCGGATGTGGTTCGCATGAAATTATTTTTGCAACTACAAAGTCAGATAAATTTGATTCTATTACTTCATCAATTTCAAATCCGACTAAATCTAATTTGTTGGCAATCTCAGTTGCAGTTGCCTGTGTATCTATGTATTTTTTTAACCAGTTTAATGTGAATTTCATTTTGTGCCTCTTTAATCTAAATTGCTTGATGTGCTTGGAATTTCGTCTGGGTTAAAGCCGTAATGCTCTAGCCATCTGATGTCTCCGCGGAAAAAACTGCGAAGGTCTGGAATTCCGTATTTTATCATCGTAATTCTATCCATTCCAAAGCCAAAAGCATAACCTTGGACTTTTTCAGGATTTAAGCCTGCATTCTTTATTACATTCGGATGAACCATTCCCGCACCCATAAGTTCAAGCCAATCATTTCCCGTGCCTATAATTCCGGTTTTTTTATCCCACTTGAAATCAATTTCAATAGATGGCTCGGTAAATGGAAAGTATGATGGGCGAATCCTCATCGGTATTTCCTCTAAATTAAAGAATAATTTCATAAACTCTTTTACTGTTCCAAGCAAATGATTCATTGTTATATTTTCGCCAAGAACAAGGCCTTCTATTTGATGAAACATTGGGGTATGTGTCGCATCAATTTCCCTGCGGTAGCATTTTCCAGTTGAAAAGACTTTTATTGGTGCTCCGTATTTTTCCAATGCACGAATTTGAACCGCCGAGGTTTGGGTTCTCATTAAAAATTCTGCATCAAGGTAAAAGGAGTCCTGCATATCGCGGGCAGGGTGGTTTTCTGCTACATTTAAGGCTGTGAAATTGTGGAAGTCGTCCTCTATTTCTGGGCCTGTCGCTGGTGAAAATCCCATGCCTGATAATATCGCATATACCGTTTGTTTTACATGGGTAAGTGGGTGAATTTTTCCGTTCGTTTTAAGTGAAGAACAAGGACGGCTGACATCTATTTTTTGTGGTGCTAGTTCTGACATCATTTTTTCATAAGTCAATTTTTCAAATCTTTTCGCCAAGGCATTTTGTAATTCCGTTTTTTCTCGGTTGATTTTTTCGCCTGCGGTTTTTCTTTCTTCGGCAGACATTTTTCCAAGAGTCTTTAATTGCTCGGTCATAATGCCGTTTTTGCCAAATAAAAAGACTTTTATTTCTTCAAGTTGTTTGATGTCTGATGTCCCTTCTATTTGTTTTATGTAGTCTTTCATTATTCGCCCCTTTTTTCATATCTATTTATTTTATCATATTTTCATAAAAAATGCCACCTTAAAAAAATCAAGGTGGCTCTCAAAAAATCATAGTTTCACAAAAATTATTTTGCTTCGGCCACTTTCTTTGGTTCAATAAATCGTTTTGCTTGATCTATCAATGCTTGGAATGCAGAATCATTGTGATATGCCATTTCTGCCATAACTTTTCTGTCCAATTCAATGTTCGCTTTCTTTAAGCCATTCATAAATTGTGAATAAGTTAAACCCGCTGTTCTAACACCTGCATTGATTCTTTGAATCCATAGTGAACGAAAATTACGCTTTTTTACTTTTCTATCACGATAAGCATATTGGCCTGCTTTGTCCGTTTTTTCTTTTGCAATTGTATATACTTTTGAATGACGGCCACGAAAGCCTTTTGCCAATTCAAGTACTTTTTTATGTTTTGCTCTTACGGTTGTTCCGCGTTTTACTCTTGCCATTGAATTCTCCTTTATTTAAGTCCGTATGGAATCATTTTTTTAACTTGTTTTACCTTGCTTTCGTCAAGATATTGAACCTTGGTTCCAAGTTTGTTGGAACGTTTAGTCTTTTTGGCAAGCATATGATTATGTCCAGTTTTCCCAGTCTTAATTTTGCCAGTGGCAGTAAGAGAAAATCTCTTTTTTATCGTGGATTTAGTTTTTAATTTTGGCATTTTTTACTCCTTTGAGTTTGTTCCAGTTGGCATGCCTTTTTCGCCAATTTGGAATCATTACGGAGATGATTATATATGTTTTTTTTGAGAAATCAAGGAAAAAATTGCTTAAAATCATTCATCTGAAAGCATTTCTGGATTTTTCGCAAGGTCGCTTATGTGTAATAAACTCCGCTTGCTGAAAAATCTGGCGAAAATACTTCCATCTAAACGATTTTAAGCAATTTTTTTGTTTATACACTGAAAGAAGTTTTTCTGAAAGCATTTCTGGATTTTTCGCAAGGTCGCTTATGTGTAATAAACTCCGCTTGCTGAAAAATCTGGCGAAAATACTTCCATCTAAACGATTTTAAGCAATTTTTTTGTTTATACACTGAAAGAAGTTTTTCTGAAAGCATTTCTGGATGTTTTTCAGATAGCAGATGAATGACAGAAATTTTTTCAAAATTTCTTAGGAATAATGATGTAATTGATGGATTCAGAGCAAAGCCCAGAATGACACAAAAACATAAAATGTTTTTGTTGGTATAAGGAATGTTTGGATTGGATTCCACGACGGATTTTCAATCCGTCTCTGAATGA
>CAZEWI010000042.1:0-7597 GCA_964514455.1 uncultured Bacteroidales bacterium
AAGGCTTGCTTGTGATACATTATCCATATCTGCACGAGCCATTTCAAGACCTCCTGCTGTTTGTCCGTCATGGATAATCGCTACTTTTTTATCTGTATCAACAGTAATTTCTCCATTTAGACCGGTAAATAAACTGTGTTCAGCTGTATTTCCTCGTCTGTATTGGATTGCTCTTGCT
Source organism: uncultured Bacteroidales bacterium (assembly GCA_964514455.1). Lineage (GTDB taxonomy): Bacteria > Pseudomonadota > Alphaproteobacteria > Rs-D84 > Rs-D84 > CAZEWI01. The sequence goes on from CAZEWI010000042.1 coordinate 179, forward strand.
GTCATATTAAACTCCTTTAATTTTGAAATAAAAAAAACTGGCATAAAAGCCAGCATTAAAATTCTCCGAAATAAGACTTTTTTCGGATTTGTTGTTATATTATACCATATTTTTAGAAAAAAATCAAGTTTTTTATCTTTTAACTGAACTATTGTTATGTTTTTTATTGAAATAATACTTGATTTTTTGTGATATCAGGGTATTATGTTTTTTGAAATTATAAAAAGTGAAATTTTTAAAAATTGGGGCTGTTAAATGATTTATGATTTATTAAATTTTCGTGTAAGAGGGGACCATACTGGAAGTTTGGTTGCTTTGGAAAAAGGTGAGGATTTCCCTTTTGATATAAAAAGGGTTTATTATATTTGGGGAACTGAAAAAAATATAGTCAGAGGAAAACATGCTCATCGTCGATTGGAGCAGGTTATTGTATGTACTTCTGGATCTTGTGATTTTATTTTAGATGATGGTAAAAAGCGCGAAACAATTCATCTTGATAACCCAGCACAAGGACTTCATATTAAAAGTAATATTTGGAGGGAATTTACCAATTTTTCTTCGGATTGTGTTGTTATGGTTCTCGCTTCGGAGCATTATAATGAGTCGGATTATATTAGAAATTATAATCAATTTTTGAAGGAGATTTCTAGATGAAGCATATTTTATCAGATGTCCAGAGTAAGAATATAGGTGAAAATACTAATATTTGGCAATTTTGTGTTGTCTTACCTGATGCTGTCATAGGAAATAATTGTAATATATGTTCTCATTGTTTTATTGAAAATAATGTTAAAATTGGAAATAGTGTGATAATAAAGTGTGGTGTTCAAATTTGGGACGGAACTATTATTGAAGATGATGTTTTTATTGGACCTAATGTGACTTTTACTAATGATAAAAATCCAAAATCTCATAGTCAAAATTGGAAATGTGCAGGAGTGGTTGTTAAAAAAGGTGCATCTATTGGTGCTAATGCTACTATATTGCCAGGTGTAACTATTGGTCAAGGGGCTATTGTTGGTGCTGGTGCTGTCGTTACAAAAGATGTTATTTCTGAAACTACAGTTGTTGGAAATCCTGCCAGAATTTTAGAAAAAAAACAGAAAATATTTTTACTCCTTGGTGGAAATAAATTAAATTTTGGTATATTAAATAAGTTTCAAAAAGCCGGTTATTTAGTTTATGTGGTTGATTGGAATGAAAATCCTCAAATGAGCGGGGATAAACATTATAAAATTGATGTAAAGGATTCTGATTCAATTATATCTGCTTTGAAATCCGATGGAGTTTTTGATAATGTTGCCTTTGTGTATTCTTCTATTGATTTGGCCGTCCCAAGTGTTGCAAGATTAAATCGTGCTATCGGTTTGAATACGATTTCTGATAATGGTTTAAATTTTTCTTTGTCAAAATCTATGATGACTGAGAAATGGGCAGAAAAAGGAATTTTGAATCGTATTTCAAAAAAATTTGAATCTTTTAATGACGATATATTTGATTTTAATAAAGATTATAAAATTATTATAAAACCTGATAATTCTGCATCTTCTCGTGGAATTACTATTATCCCAAAAAATTCAAATCCTGATTTTATTAAACAGGCTTTTATAAAAGCTCAAAATGAGGCTAGTGATAATCTTGTAGTTGTTGAAGAATTTGTTGAGGGGACTGAATTTACTGTTGAAATGATTGGTGATGCAAAAGGAAATGTTTGTGTCTATGGTGTTTCTAAAAAAACACATACTAAAAATACTGAAAACAATAAAATCGCAATTAAATTACATTATAATGCTATTGATGATAATCTACAAAATAAAATTGCTGATTTTGGAATCCAATGTTATAAGGCTCTCGGTTTTTCTTCTTCTTTGGGGCATTTAGAAGTCTTATTAAAATCAGATGGGACGATTTCTCCTGTTGAAATAGGTGCAAGGTCAAGTGGGTTTATTGCTTCTGATTTGGTTGATATTGTTTCTGGTGCAAATTTTCTTGGCGATTTAATAAATGTTCAGCAGGGTGCAGAGGTAAAAAACGGCTTACACAAGCAAACAGGTATGTCTTCTATGTATTTCTTTTATGATTTTTCTGATAATTCTATTATAAAAAAAGAGTGTTCTTTATTAGATTTTCTTGATGAATCTATTCAAAGCCGCTATAATAACAGGGAAAATTTGGTCGTTGGTAGGCATTTTTCAAAAATTGATAATGATAATGCTCGTCTCGGTTTTGAAATATTAGAGGGGCCAAAATCTTTAATGACTTCTGAATATATAGAAAATAAAGAAAAAGAGATGTTAAAATATTTATTGGAGGTTATTTAATGTTGTTTTTTGATGCTCATATTCATAATAAATCTGAAGAAAATGGTGGTTTTATTGTTGGTTTAGAAGGGACTCCTAAATTTGAAGGTACTTTGAATAATAAAGAGGCATTGTCTTTTCATAATCCAAATCAAAATTATATATCATTTTATTATATAACAAAAAATGAAATAAATAAAAAATGTCCTCATAAATATTTGAAATATCATCCTCGTAGAGAAAAATATACTCCGGAAGAAATCATAAAATCTATAAAATTAAATAATCCTAAAAGTGTTATGATTGATACATTAAATGAGCCTTATTGGACTCCTTATGATTATTGGAAAATAGCAAGAGAATTTTCTGAAGTGATTTTTATTTTTTCACATTCAGGAGGTTATTTGATAAATGATTTCATAAAAATTTGTCATTTTCAAAAAAATGTATGGTTGGATTTTTCATCAACACATACTTTTTTGGGACATTTAGGGGATAAAAAAACTGGGTTGTCTTATATCAATCAAGGAATTGAATACGCTTTACAAAGCCCTTTTAATAATAGAATTCTATTATCTTCGGACTTTCCTTTTTTTAGTCAAAAAGATGTTGTTAAATTCTATAAAAAACATAACAAAATAAAATTATTAAACGAAAATTTTTTAACTTTACTGGAGAAAATAAAATGATGCCAATATTAAATAAATCTGTGTTAAATATTCCAGAGGCTTTATCTATTTTTATAAATCAAATTGTCTATAATAAAAAGGCAAAAGGTGAGAAAGTTTATACTTATTCTCTGGGAGAAGCATTTTTTGATATACCTAGATTTGAAATATCTGATGAGAGATTTCAAAAAGGGTATCATTATTCTAGTAGTTTAGGACAACCAGTTTTAAGAAAAAAAATTGCTGATTTTTATTCAAAAAATTATGATGTTTCTGTAAATTTTCAAGATGAGGTTTTAATTAGTGCAGGATCTAAAATTATTATTTTTATGATTATGCAAACTATTCTTACCTCGGGTGATGAAGTGCTGATTCCAGAGCCAGCATGGTTATCTTATAAAGAACAGGTAAAATTAGCAGGAGGAGTTCATACACCTGTTCCTTATACAAAAACAATTGAGGAGTGGGAAAAGTATATAACTCCACGGACTAAAATGATAATTATCAATAATCCAAATAATCCTTCTGGACAACTTTATACTAAACAAGAATTAGAATATTTATTATCTTTGGCTGAAAAATATAATCTTTTTGTTTTGTCTGATGAGGCTTATAGTGATTTTTTATCTTCTAAAAATAAATTTACTTCTTTCGCAAATATAGATAAAACGAAAGAGCATTCTGTTGTTGTAAATTCTTTATCAAAAAATATGGGTATGTCTGGTTGGAGAGTTGGTTATGCTATTGCTCATCAAAATGTTATTAAACAATTACTTAAAATCAATCAGCATTTAATAACTTGTGCCCCTACTGTTTTACAGGATTATATGGCTGATCATTTTGAAGAATTATTATCTTATACCATGCCTCAGGCTATAAATATGGCTGAAAAACGCGAACAAGTTCAAAGTATTCTTGATAAAATTGGGATTAAATCATTAAATGGAGTTGGAACTTTTTATTTCTTATTAGATGTATCTGATTTTAAGGGGACTACAGATGAATTGGTTTATGATTTATTATTAAACCATAATATATCAACTGTTTCTGGAATCGCTTATGGTGATAGTATAAAAGATTTTATCCGTTTCGGTATCGGAATTGAGAATCTTGATGATATTGAAGAATCTTTGAAAAAAATAAAATCATTTTTAGATTTACCAAATTATGATAATACTAAAATAAGACAACAACTAAGTGAAATGAATATTAAACTATAAGGAAAATACAATGAATATTAAAAGAGATATGAAAAAATATTCTGAATTTTATACAAATGATGGGTTCCGTTCAACTATGGTAAAATATAGAAGAAGAAAAATTATGGAAATTTTGGATTCATATAAGCCTAAAAATGTTTTAGAAGTTGGGTGTGGGTTACAATCGTTATTTGATTTTTATCAAGATTATGATACTTTTACAATAATTGAGCCATCAGAAGACTTTATAGAAACAGTGAAAAAATCGGAAAATTTTAATGATAGAGTTAAAATTGTATCTGGTTTTATAGAGGATAATATTGATAATCTTAAAAATCAAAAGTATGATTTTATTGTAGTTTCTAGCCTTTTGCATGAAGTTCTCAATCCTGAAATGTTATTAAAAAGTATAAAAAATCTAATGTCAAAGGATACTCTGATTCATATAAATGTTCCGAATTCAAAGGGTTTCCATTTATTGTGGGCTTATAAATCTGGTTTAATACCTAATCTTGGTAATCTTTCAGAAAGAGCAAAAATTTTACAGCAACATACTACTTATGATACTGATACACTTAAAGAATTTGTTGAAAAACTTGGATTTGTTGTTGTTGAAAGTGGTTCATATTTTGTAAAGCCGTTTAATCATGCAAAAATGCAGGAATGTCTTGATAATGGAATTATTGATGAAAAATTATTAGATGGTTTATTTAAAATGACTGATTATTTTCCTGAATTAGGAAGTGAGATATTTGTAAATTGTAAAATAAGAGATTAAAATGTCTAATATATTTTTTGATTTAGATGGAACTATTATTAATTCTCAAAGACGATTATACGATTTATTTTGTGAACTTTGTCCCGAAAATAGATTTTCTTATGATGAATATTGGGAGATAAAAAGAAATCGTATAAATCAGTCGGATTTTTTGAAAAAATATTTTAATTACGATGATAATAAAATTTCACTTTTTCGTAAAAATTATTTGGATAAAATTGAAGATGATTATCGTATTTTTACTGATTCTCCTGTCGTCGGAATTTCAGAAATTTTGAAAAAATTATCTAAAAATTATAATTTGTATATTATTACCAATCGTCAAAATGATGAAATAACACAAAAACAAATTAAAGATTTTGGTTGGGATATTTATTTCAAAAAAATTCTAAATACTGCTCAAAAAATAAGAAAATCAGAATTGATTAGGCAAAAAATATCAATATCTGTGAAAGATGTTTTTATTAGTGATGTTGGTGAAGATATCAATGAGGCAAAATTGTTAGGAGTTTATTCGGTTGCTGTTTCTTGGGGAATTCAAAACACTGAGATTTTATCTAGTTATAATCCTGATGCTCTTTTTGATAAAGTTGAAGATTTTTATTCTTGTTCTTTTATCAATATATCAAAAGGTGAGAATAGTGAAGGTTTTTAATAAAATAATTCTTTTCTTTATTAAGATAATTATAAGACATTTGCTGAATAATAATTATATTAAAAGACATTTAACATCTAGTTTGAAGATTATGTTTTTCTTAGTAAGATTCTTACCAAAAACAACTATTGAATCTAATAAAAATGAAACAAATTTTTTTAGACATCAATATTTGAAGCGGATTTCAATAATTAGAGAAAATTTGAATAAATGTTCGCTAGAAAAACGTGAAAAGTTGGTTATAAAATATATTATTCCAATGTTGAATTTGTTGTTTGATAAAAATTATGTGAATTATGCTCAATTTGGTTTATTTGCTATGGAAGAGTGGATTTTGAGTAAAAACACAGAAAAAACTTTTGAAGATGCCCTTTCTTTATTTTCTCATCATGCTATTGCGGCAGGTTTAAGATTTCGTGAAAAATATCCTATTACAAATAGAAAAATATCAAAGTCTCCTAAGATTGGTTTCTTTTCTAATTGGGTTGGTAAAATAGGCTATGAATGTGTTTTGGGTCTTGGTAAATTTTTTACAGATTATTCATCTTTTATTGTTGGTGCAAGTGTAATTGATGTTTCTCCAAATGAGAAGACAATAGAAGATACTTGGAAAGAAGCAGGTTTTGAACTTATTGTTTCCGATAAATATTTTATTTACAATGTTTTTGAAATGCGGAATTTATTTATTCGTAATGAAATAGATATCGCAATGTGGGTTTTGCCTCCTATGCAAATGTTTTTTTATTTTAGTTTTGGGCTCGCTCCTAAACAGGTTTTCTTTTCTAATTATATTCATCCTAATTTGAGTTTTAAGTATTTAGATGATTATTTAACATTGGGTGGCGTTGGTGAAAAAACAATAAAAATCTTTAATGGTAAAGAATGGAATATAATACCCCAACAAACTAGAATAGAAATGACATCTCAGTTTAAAGATATTAGGGTTTTGTTTGCTCCGGCTAGATTAGAGAAAATTAAACAACCTAATTATTTAAATACTGTTATTGAAATTATGAAAAAATGTCCAAATACAGTCTTTAAGTGGACTGGTGCTAATAAGGATAAAGAGGTGATTAAACTTTTTATTTCAAATAATCTTTTAGATCGTCAAGAGTATGTCCCTTGGATGAATAATAATCAATTAATTCAAGAGATAAAGTCTTCTGATATTATTCTAGAAACTTTTCCTTTCGGATTTGGAACGACAAATATAATGGCTTCAATTTTTAATAAGCCAATAGTTTCTTTGTATGATGATAAAAATCCCCTGTATTGGAGAGATATTTATTGGGAGGCAAATAATGGAAATTTAGATCTACAAAAAATATGTTTTGATATAGATGGAAATTCAAAAATTAAAATAAATAAAAATCTAGAGGATTATATTGAAGATGCTGTGAAGATTATCAATGATTCTGATTATGCTTCAAAAAATGCAGATGTTTTTAGAAAAGCATTTGAATATGCTTATTTGAATAATCCAAATAATATAAAGAAAATTTTTAATAATTTTATTGATTCATTAAGGAGCAAATTATGACAAAAATTTATGTTACAAAATCTTTTATTCCACCTAAAAAATCATATTTTGAATATTTGGATTTTATTTATGACAATCGTTGTTTAACTAATAATGGCCCGTTATTGCAAAATCTTGAAGCAAAATTGTCGGAATATCTAAAAGGTGCAAATATTCAATGTGTTTCAAATGGAACAATTGCTTTGCAATTAGCTTTACGTACTTTAGATATAACAGAGGGTGAGGTTATTACAACTCCATTTTCTTATGTTGCTACAACATCTAGCATTCTGTGGGAAA
>CAZEWI010000043.1:0-4623 GCA_964514455.1 uncultured Bacteroidales bacterium
AAACTTGAAGGCCTATATCGCCAAACAGGAATCCATGCCGCAGGTATTGTTATCGGAGACAGGGATTTAACAGAATTATGCCCTCTTTTCAAAGACCCAGATAATCCTATGCCAGTAACTCAATATGACGGAAAAGTTATTGAGACAACTGGACTTATCAAATTTGACTTTTTGGGATTAAAAACTCTTTCTGTATTAAAAAAAGCATGCACTTTAATTGAAAGAAATCACAATATAAAAATTGATTTAGATAAAATATCTCTAAACGATCCAAAATCTATTGATATTCTTAAAAACGGTCTATCTGTTGGAATTTTTCAACTTGAAAGTTCTGGTATGATTAAAACTCTTAAAGAAATGAAGCCTTCTTGTTTTGAAGACATCAGTGCGGTTATTGCCCTTTTCCGTCCAGGACCTATGGCTAACATTCCTGAGTTTATCGCAAGAAAACATGGTAAAAAAGAAATCACTTATCCTCACCCATTATCAGAACCTATATTAAAAGAAACTTATGGAATACTTGTTTATCAAGAACAAGTTATGCAATTATCAAAATCTCTCGCAAAATTTACCCCAGGAGAAGCAGATACTCTTCGTAAAGCAATGGGTAAAAAGAAAATTGATATTATGAATAAAATGCGACCAAAATTTATCAATGGGTGTAATGAATTTTCCGGTATGACAGAAGCCGATGCTGTTCATTTATACGACTTATTTATTGAATTTTCCAAATACGGATTTAACAAATCTCATTCAATTGGATATGCAGTAATTGCTATGCAAACTGCTTTCTTAAAGGCATATTATCCCGCAGAATTTTTTGCCGCTATTATGAGTTATAATACAGACGACCACGACCAAATACAAATTTTCAAAAATGATGCTGAAAAAAACTTTGATTTAGAAATCTTAAAACCTGACATAAATACATCAGATGTTTTATTTGAAACAACAGGAAAAAATAATAAAATAATTTACGCTCTTTCTGCTATTAAAGGAATTGGAGCAAGTGCTATGGAATCTCTAATTGAAGAAAGAAACAAGAACGGAAAATTCAAAAACATAACTGACTTTATAACTCGTTGTTCTAGTATCCTGAATAAAAGAATTTTGGAATCTATGATTAAAGGTGGAGTTCTTGATTCTCTCTGCGATAACAGAGCAAAGTTATATATGAATATGGATATGATGTTATCTTATGCAAGCCATAAAAATAAAGCACAAACAAATCAAATGTCTTTATTTGAAAGCGAGGCATCAAATGATACTACGGAAGATAGACTTTTATTAAATATGAAAGATCAAGCAAAATGGAATCTCACTGATGATTTACTCGCAGAGGAAGATGTTATAGGATTTCATTTATCTGCTCACCCATTGGAAGCATTCAAAGACATAATTGAAAAAAATGATTTAACAAATTTTAATACTCTAAAAACGAAACCTGAATATTCTATAGTTCAAGCCGCTGTCTATGTAAATAAATTTAATCAAAGACAAACCAAAAATGGAAAAAATATGATTATAATTGACTGCACTGATGAATATGGAAAAATAGATTCTGTTTCATTCGGATTTTCTGTTCCTAAATTAGCACAAATTATTAAACCAAACACTTGTTTTGTTTTGACTGGTAAAGTTTCAAAATCTAATATAAGCGATTCAAATTCTATTATAGTAAATGATGCGATTCAATTAAATGACTGGATTGCAAACACTATAACCAAACTAACAATAGAATTAAATGATTCGGAAAAAATTACAAAACTTCATGATATAATTTCAAAACTAAAAGTAGGGAAAACGAAAACAGAATTAGTCATTAAATCATCTAAACAACTAACATCAATAAATCTTCCTAATTTATACCAATTCACAGGCAACGACCTAAATGAACTTTATAAAATAACGTCTAAAATTACATTAAAATAAAAAACGGAGCAAATGCCCCGCTTTTTTTATTCTACAATTATTATTTTATCTTCTATAATTATTATTTGGTCTTGGTCCGAAAGAACGATTTCCTTGGAATAAACGAATAAAACAATATCTAGAAATCATAATAGCCATCCATGTAAATGGAATTACAGCCATCGCAGTAAATCCAAAAGGAGTATTAAATAAACGAATTGCAATAACGATTTGAGCGACTAAAACTACATACATTACAGCGAACCCTAATTTGAATGCATATTTTTTGATTTTTCCTAACATTTTTTTTCCTTTTTTTATATAAGTTTTTTTGTTTAACCCAGGGTCTCTGTTGCTAGGCCCCTGGAACCCCACCCGACGGGCTCAAAAGATCCGTGGGAATTTTGTGCGCTTTATAGCCTAATTAGGCAGCTAAAGCATATGAGCGATTATCATTCGCATTCACTTTTTTGTAGTCTTTCAAAGGAACAACCCTTAACACACATCAAGCCTTTATTGCCTCTGTCGAAACTATGTCACCCCCATAGATAAAAAATGGTGGAGGTGTCGGGTACCGCCCCCGAGTCCAAAAGACCTATTCCACATGATATTCAGTGTCGTCATTGCCGAAGCAATAAGATAATTATAAATCAAATATGGAAATATGCAAGTTTTTTTATAAACATCCAATAAAAGTACTGGACTAAATTTTCAATATTCCTTAAACTCATAATGAAAGGAAAAAAGAATGAACGCAATACCAGCCAAAGTGCCAAATTATGTAGATTGCCGTCCTGTATTAAAATGGGCTGGTGGCAAAGGTCAATTATTAGAACAAATTGATAAAAAACTTCCGCTAAAATTAAAAATGAATGGCATTAAACGCTATATAGAGCCTTTTGTCGGTGGCGGTGCGGTATTCTTTGACATTTACAATAATTATCAAATTCAAGAGGCTTTCTTATTTGATATAAATCCAGAATTAGTAATCTTATACAATGTTATAAAATACGATGTTGAAAAACTAATAATTGAATTAACAAAAATTCAAACGGAATATAGACACACAGAAAACACCAAAGAATATTATTATGCCAGACGCGACGAATATAATGATTACGACAAAGATATAGACGCAAACTTTTACAGCCCTCGTTTTATACACCGTGCAGCACTAACCGTCTTTTTAAATCGCACTTGTTTTAATGGGCTATTTCGTGTGAATAGCAAAAATAAATTTAATGTTCCTATGGGCAAATATACAAACCCTCGTATTTTAGACGAAGACAATTTACGCAATGTCTCCGAAGCATTACAAATCGCGACAATAATTCAAGCAGACTTTGGGAAAACACTAAATTATGTAAAGGCAGACACATTTATTTATTATGATCCGCCATATCGTCCTATTCGTGCAACATCATCTTTTAATTCTTATGCTGTCGGTGATTTTGATGACAAAGAACAAAAACGCTTGAAAGAAGTTTTTGATAAATGCAATCAAAAAAACGCATTACAAATGTTAAGCAATTCAGACCCTACAAATTATGTAGAAGATACCTTTTTTGACGATTTGTATCAAAATTATAATATCAGTCGCATTATGGCAAAACGCCTTATCAATTCAAACGCAGACGGCCGAGACGCAATCAGGGAACTACTTATCACAAACTATGACTAAGAAACAATACCGTCTTTATTGTGCAGACTGTTTGGAAAAATTATTAGCAATTCCAGAAAATACTTTTGATATGATTTTTGCAGATCCACCTTATATGTTGTCTAACGGAGGGATAACATGTAAAAATTCTGTTCAAAGCGGTAAACAAGTCAGTGTTAATAAAGGCGATTGGGACAAATCACATGGACTTAGTGAAGATTTTGAATTTCATAAAAAATGGTTATGTGCCTGCCATCGTGTGTTGAAACCTAATGGAACATTGTGGGTAAGCGGAACCTATCACAGCATTTATTCTTGCGGGTTTGCTATGCAATTACTAGGCTTTCATATTTTGAATGATATAACTTGGTTCAAACCAAACGCCAGTCCAAATATGTCTTGCCGTTATTTCACAGCCAGCCACGAAACTTTGCTTTGGGCAAGAAAGTCAAAAAATGCAAAGCACACTTTTAATTATGAAGCAATGAAACGCGGGGATTTTCCAAACGATTTTATTAAAAAGCCAAATTGCCAAATGCGAAGTGTATGGGCGATTGGGACCCCAAAAGCCGATGAAAAAATATATGGAAAACACCCGACACAAAAACCATTGGCTTTATTTTTACTTATCTAATTTGTGAATTACTAATCCACTACGAAGTTTTGGTTCAAACCAAGTAGTTTTTGGAGGCATAATATTGCCTGTATCCGCGATATCAATAAGTTGTTTCATAGATACTGGATATAGAGCGAAAGCAACCGCCATTTCTCCACTATCTACTCGTTTTTGTAATTCACCAAGACCACGAATTCCGCCAACGAAATCAATTCTTTTTGATGTTCTTAAATCTCCAAGATTCAAAATTTTATCAAAAACATTATTTGATAATAAAGTAACATCAAGAACTCCAATTGGATCTTTATCATCAAAAGTTCCCTCTTTTGCAGTTAAAGAATACCATTTTCCACCAAGATACATTGAAAAATTATGTAAGCCTGTTGGTTTATAGATTTCCGAGCCTTCTTCTTTTACTTCAAAACAAGTCCGTGAT
>CAZEWI010000043.1:4633-7372 GCA_964514455.1 uncultured Bacteroidales bacterium
TACTTCAAAAGATTCTTTCAATTTTCCAATAAATTCATCTGGAGTCAATCCATTCAAATCTTTTACTACACGATTATAGTCTATAATTTTCAAATTACTTTCAGGGAATATAACCGCCAAGAAGTAATTATATTCTTCATTACCTGTATGATTAGGATTTGCTTTTTTTCTTTCCTCTCCCACCAATGCAGCGGCAGCAGTTCTATGATGTCCATCAGCAACATATAAAGCAGGAATTTTAGCAAAAATTTCTGTAATTTTTTGAATTGTAGCATCGTCATCTACTAACCAAAAATGATGACCAAAACCATCTTCTGCAACAAAATCATATTCAGGAGATTTCTTTTCTACGATATTTTTTACCAACTCGTTCATTTCTGGAACATCAGGATACGCAAAGAATACAGGCTCTATATTCGCATTCTGAATACGAACATGAATCATTCTGTCTTCTTCTTTATCTTTACGAGTCAATTCATGCTTTTTAATTTTTCCAGTCATATAATCTTCTACATTAGCAGCAGCGACAAGACCGTATTGAGTCCGCCCATTCATAGTTTGAGCATAGATATAATACATTTCTTTTCCGTCTTGTTTAAGCCAACCATTATTTTGCCATTTTTTGAAATTTTCAACTGCTTTATCATAAACAACTTGAGAATGCTCATCAGCAATAGGATTAAAATCAATTTCAGGTTTAATAATATGTAATAAAGATTTTTCTCCGGCCTCCGCTTGTGCTTCCTTTGAATTCAAGACATCATAAGGACGAGATGCAACTTCGGAAACAATTTCTTTTGGAGGACGAACTCCAGCAAATGGTTTAATTTTCATAATGTTTTCTCCTTTTAGTTAAAACGAAATGATTATAACAAAATAAAATTAAAATGCTAGTAAAAAACAAATAAAAAAGTCGCCAATTGGCGACTTTTTCTGTTTAGATTTAGTTATCTTACTTCATCATTTTAGATACTTCATCGGCAAGGTTATCCTCTCTTTTTTGGATACCATCTCCGAGTAAAAATCTAACAAATCCTGTAAGTGTAGCACCATTATCTGCAAGTAGTTGTTTTACTTTAATATCTGGATTCATAACATAATCCTGTTCTGTTAAAACAATTTCCTCATAGAATTTTTTAATGCGACCTTCCAACATTTTTTCAACGATTTCAGCAGGTTTGCCACTTTCTAATGCTTTTTCTCTTTGGAATGCTTTTTCTTTTTCAATTACTTCTTCACTAACATCAGCAATTGTAGCAAAATCTGGTTTTAAGCCAGCAATATGCATCGCTATCTTTGGACCAATTTCAGCCAATTTTTCTTTGTCAGCACCGTTTAATCCAACGATAACACCAATTTGTCCAAGATTTGGAGCAATAGTATTATGAACATAAGAAGAAACAACATCACCCTTGATTGAAGCAAGACGACGAACATTCATATTTTCGCCAATAGTAGCAATCAGTTGAACAACATCATCTTTCATAGTTTCAGCAGTTTTATTAAAATCGCCTCCATTATCAAGAGCAACTTTAACCGCTTTTTTAACCATATCTTGAAACTTTTCGTTTTTAGCAACGAAATCTGTTTCGGCATTTACTTCAAGAACAACACCAAAGCCTTCTTTTGTAGCAACAGCGACAAGACCGCTAGCGGCAACTCTATCAGTTTTTTTGCCAGCCTTTACAAGACCGTTTTGACGCAACCAATCAGCAGCGGCTTCAAGATCTCCGCCAGTTGCTTCAAGTGCTTTTTTACAATCCATCATTCCAGCAAATGTTTTTTCACGTAATTCTTTAATTAAAGCAGATGTAACCTCAGCCATTTACTCCCCCTTTGTTTTTTTTGCTTTTTTCTCAACTCTTTCAGCACGAGCCTCAGAAACCTTTGATTTTTCTTTTGTTTCTTGTTCTTTAACTTCGTTTTCAACTTTTTCCAAAGTCTCATCGTGATCCAAGAAATCAGATTCTACTTTTTTAACATCAAGATTACCAAGACGTTTTTCAATACCCGACAAAATAGCAGATACAGCCAAATCGCAATAAAGTTGAATTGCACGGCTAGCATCATCATTTCCAGGAATTAAATAATCAATCAATTCAGGATTAGCATTAGAATCACAAACTGCAATTATAGGAAGTCCAAGAACTTTTGCTTCACGAATCGCATTATATTCTCTTGGAACATCAATAACTACAACAGCCTGAGGAGTTCCATGCATTTCAAGAACACCACCAAAAGCATCGCGAAGTTTTTCAATTTGACGATTCATATTCAAAACTTCTTTCTTTGTAAGACCCAAAGAATCTGCCTCAGCAACTTGTTTTTCAAGAGTTTTTAAGCGACGAATAGATTGAGAAATTGTTGCCCAATTTGTCATCATTCCGCCAAGCCAACGATTATTTACATAAAATTGACCTGAACGTTCTGCTGCATCTTTAATAATATCTTTTGCTTGGTTTTTAGTAGCAATGAACAAGATTTTTCCACCCTGAGAAGCAACTTCTTCCAATTTAGCCAAAGCACGATATAATAAAGGTGCTGTTTTATTCAAATCCATAATGTGGATTTTATCTTTAACACCCCAAACATAAGGTGTCATACTTGGATTCCAGCGACGAGTATGATGACCGAAATGAACACCAGCCTCTATCAACTGTTTCATAGTAAATTTTGGTAAAGCCATTTTATTTCCTTTTGTTTTTACCAGTTTAACCGCGATTTCATAAAATAAGCCTT
>CAZEWI010000044.1:0-7358 GCA_964514455.1 uncultured Bacteroidales bacterium
GACAATTATTACTGGAGAAATCTATTTTTATAGAATATATGCAAAAGCTGGAACGAATATCAGTAATTATTGTTACTCTGATGTGGTTATTGTTCCTCTTCAGTTGCCAACTGTTATTACTTCTGATGTTTCAGGAATTGAATCGAACAGTGTGATATTTAATGGAGCAGTAACAAAAGATGGTGGTAAGCCTGTTATTGAAAGGGGATTTTGCTATTCTCTCAAATCTTTGCCTACTGTCAATGATCAAAAAATAGCAGTTGGTACAGGTACGGGCGTTTTTACCAAAATGGTCCAAAGGCTTAATTATGGTACAACATACTATCTTCGGGCTTTTGCAAAAAATGATAACGATACCAAAGTCCCTGCTGTCCCTCTCCAAACAATATCATTACCCGCTGCTTCCATCAATGGAGGCACTAAATATAATCCGACCATTATGATAATTACAAAGGTCATAATAAATAAAAATAATGGATATGCAAGTGCTCCGACTAATAGCCCAACAATTTTTTTAGAACCTTCAGAAACTTTAATAAGATTTAATAAAGCGATTTGTAATTTTGAAACATCTCCAACTGAAAGCATTAAAACCTCGGAAGTTGGAACCCAATCACGAAGAGAATCGGCAAAACTTAAACCTCTCTCCAACCCATATTGCCATTCACGAAAAGCAATAGCAAATGGTTCATCAGGTTTTTTACCGTTTTGACTTTCAATTTGTTCAAGTCTTGAAAGAGCATCCATAAGAGTAAAATTATTTTTTAATAAAGAAGCCAATTTTCTATAAGCAGATAATCTCTTTGAACTGTTTGTCTTACAAGAAAATTTTGCATACCAAAGGTTTAATCCTGATGCTCTTTTGAAGGCCTGAATTGCCATAACTTACTCCTTAATAAATTGAAGGTTGATCTAAGAGTCCAACCCAACGTTCAAGTTCTTCTATGGAAATTATACCTTTTAGCATAAGTTCGCTTGCTGCCTCTTTCAGAGTTCTCCCATTCAAATCCTCCAACCAATACCGAGTTGCTTCTGTTTGTTCTCCTGTTAAAACTTTATTTAAGAAATATCCATCAGTCAAAATCAGTTCTCCTGCTTTAATTCTACCAACAGAGCCTTTGAAATCACATTTATCACAACCTGTGCCTTTTGTATAAATTTGTTTTAGCCCAATTTTTCCATAAGCATCTAATGCCCTTGCATAAGCGGGGTGTTCTGGGTGATTTTCCAATTTTTCCTTACAATGAGGACAAACTTTTTTGAATAGTCGCATAGATACAAGTCCCCTCATCATAGTTTCATCTTTTAACTTAAATGCCTCAACACCAATATCTAATAAACGAGTCAATGCAGCCAAAGCAGAATTAGCATGCAAAGTTGTCCAAACATTATGTCCAGATAAAGCACCTTTTACTGTTAAAAGAGCAGCAGAAAGAGTTCTAATTTCTCCAACCATAAGGGCATCAGGGTCGGAACGCAATGCGGCGGCAAGTGCTTCTGTAAATTTCAAATCTTTTTCTTCATCTGTGGTTGCATTTGTAACAGAAATTTGGTGAGCACCATATATTTTAGATTCAGCAGGATCTTCAACTGTAATTAAATTTATTTCATAATCATGTTCTTTTAACATCAGGGACATATTTTGTCTGAGTGTAGTAGATTTACCGGAAGAAGTAGGACCTGCAACAACAACCAAGCCTGTTGGAAAAGATCTCATACGATATAATTGCCTTTGTTCATAAGGACCAAATTCTTGATTAGATTGAATACCCTCTGACGGATTATCATACAAAAGTCGCATAACAAGATAACGACTACCAAAAGCGATAGGATTAAATTGCATACGAATACCAAGAATATTTTGAGGCAAATATAAGTTTTTAGTTCCACGAAGCGGAGTTTTGGCATCTTTTTGAGCACTTTGAAATTCGTTTTGAGCATAGTTAGAATCTGAAATATCAGCACTTGCAAAAACAGCACGAACAAAACTCTCACCCCAAGAAGAATTATATTCTAGGACAGTTTCCAAACTTCCGTCTATTCTGAAAAATATAGTAGTCTGATCTGCGACAACCACATGAATATCAGATACCTTTAATCCTGCTGCTCTTGTGACTATATCAACAAAATCTTTTTGCATCTGATTATCAAATTCGGAAGAACTTGAAGAACCTGATTTTCCATATTTTGCTTCATTAAATTTATATATTTCTGAAATTAAACCCAATTCACTGTAAAAAGGCTCTTTGGAAATTTTCTTTTCTCTGTCTAGCAAAGAAAGGAATGCAAGAACTCTACCATCATAACGATGAGTTTTTGAAATAATCAATTCCCCACCAGAAAAATAAGCAACTAAATTTTGAGTATCTTGTGGTAATTCAATACTACCACCAAAACCTGTAAGTAATTTATTTTCTCCTGAAAATAAATAATTTGCTATATCTCTATTGCTTGATCCAGCAATAGATTTTGGAACTGAATACTGCTCATCTCTTTTAATATCCTGTGAAGTTTTTTTTATTTCTACCATAAATATCTCCCAAGATTTTTATATACTCAACTCTTGAACATCGTCATCTTTTTCAAAAGTAACCTTTCCTTCTATCGGCTGGATTTTTGTAATTTTATATCCATTTGGAAGCATTTGTCCTTTTGATAATTTTCTAACTTGATTGTTTGGAATTCCTTCTAATACGACCGAATACATACCGCCAGCACCAAGAATATCTTTAATACGATAAGAACTTGAAATATTTTCTTTACCAGAGTTTGAAGAAACAACGACCGGGCTTGCAGGTTTAGAATTTAATGTTTTTTGTTTTGAAGCAATATCGGCCAAACTTTTATTGATTGAAGATTTTTGTTCTTCTATATATTTTTTTTCTTCTTCTAATTTCTTTTTTTCTTCCTCTAATTTTTTCTGAGATTCTTCAGCCTTGCGTTTTTCAAAATCTTGATTTTGATTTATTTTATCCTGCTCTCTTTGAAAAGCGAGTTTATCTGCTTGTAATTTTTTCAAATCCAATTCCATTTGAGTTTGTTCTTTTTCTAATTTTAATAAAAGTTTTTGTTGTTCTAAATCAACAATTTTTTGGAACAGAGTTCCCGATGTATCATAATTAGATAAATCTAAAACCTTATTTTTAGAATTAGTAGAAGTTCTTGTTGAAGTTCTATTTGTTTGAGATGCAATACAATGATTAGAAATTAAAATTATTCCAAAAATCAATCCTAGTATTTTCACAAGTTTTTTATTTAACATAAGTTTCCCCCTCATATATCCATATTTGTTTTTTATTATCCCATTTTACATTATTTAATGAAACAGATTCAAGTGATTTTAATGCATAAATAAATTCAGTAGGTTTAATTTTTGAATCGGCCTCTATTTTTATATATTCATATGTTTTCGTTTTCATAGGGTCTGAATTTTCAATAATATCTTTTTTTAATGTTATTTTAATTGGCATATTTAATTTATCAAAAAAAGATGTTAGCATAATTTTAGCTTCTTCAGCGGTGTATTTTGGTTTTATGCTGACCTTTTTTACTTCTGGCAAATTGGAAAATAATATTACATCATTATCACCAAGTTGTTCCAGTTCAACACCCTTCATATTTTTTTCTACTTGATACCTTAATTCTTGAAAATTTCCATAATTTCTTTTTAATCTAGCAGAAATTGAGCCATCTATACATTCAACATCTAAAACATCCCAACCTGGAATTGGATACATAAGATAAGTTATGGCTTTATAACATTGCTTAGAAAAATCGTTTATGTCAGAAAGACTATCATAAGGAGTTTTTAATATATCTGATTTTTTAACTATTTGAGTTTGTTTAGGTTCCGAAATTTTCTTTTTATAAGCATCAAGCATCTCTTCATTTATATTGAGAGATTGGGGTTTTGGGGCAATAAAATTAATTATTTGTTTTTTGAAAATAAAAAATAGAGTAAAGAAAATTGCAGCAAAAAATAGTATAGAAAAATATACATTTTCTTTCAGTCTTATTTTCTTTAATTGACGACGAGCCAAACCTAGGAATACTTCATAAACTTGTTTTTCAATAGAGTGCTCTATTCCCCAAGATGAAGGAGCAATTTTTAATCCCCAATCCGGTAAAGACAATAATTTTTTATAAGCATCTTTTGCTTCTTGTTCTGTTTGATATAATTTATCTTGATCTGATAAAATAACACCATTACGAACAGCAATTAACCAAAAACCTTCTGGTACGACAAAAACTGCGACAAAAGAAGAAAAATCCGACAGAGATTGACACACTTCTGGAGCAGCAACGGACATAAACCTTGAATGTCCCAAAGATTTAAAACCTAAACCAATTTGAGATTTATAATCGCAATAAAAATTTGGGGTTTCAGATAAAAATTTTGATAAGTATAAAGCATAACCATTTGGATCAGCACCTTCACTCATTGGTTGCCAAAATAATCCAACTGCATACTTTTTATTCTGAACTGTTATAACTTGTTTTACTGACAAAATCTCTCTCCCCTAAGATTTCTACTAATTTAATGGAGCGCCCCAATGATCTGAAATACTTTTTTCTGGATCCATTGGAGAAACTAAAACTTGAGGTGTAATAATAACAACCAAAACATCTCTAGTAGCTTCAGTTTCACGACTTCCTCCGAGTGCCATAAAATCAGCATCTCCAATACCATAACGAGTGTCATTATTTTTCATTTGCTCAAAACCAGTTAAAACTAGTGTTTGTCCGGACTCCATAACAACTTCTTGCATAAATGCTCTTTCATCAATTTCAGGTAATTGAACTGTGGCGCTAGAAGAACCGGAACTAAAAGTTGTAATTTTGATTAAATCCTTAATAGACATTTTGAAAAGTAGCATAATTTTATTATTTTCAACTATATTAGGTAATAATTGCATACTGAATCCGGTATCAACAGTATCAGGTATAATATTAGACTCAGATCCACCAAGAGTTCCTAAAACAGAACCAATACTTTTAATATAAGCGGTACTTGTCATATTTTTAATTGGTGCGACGCGATTATTTCTAGTAGTAACAGTAGCACTAGTTAGTAATGAGATTTTTCCTTGTTTTGCTAGGGCTTGAATCAAAGCATCAGTTCCAGCCAAAGGCTCCAAAGAAGATGCAGCAATAACATCTGGAGTAAATGAGCCATTTCCGGCCTCAATAACAGGGACTCCATCAGAAGTTGGAATAAGTCCAGCACCTGCTTTAACTGTATTGTTCAAAACGGCTAGATTTAAACTATTTCCAACTGTATTCATGTTATTTACAGGATTAGAAACTAATTGTAATCCTGAAACACTTTCAAGAGCAGCACTCAAATTCAATCCGAAAGCATTGCTATTTTCAATAGTGACTTGAAGCACTCTGACATTGATTGCTATTTGTTGAGATAATCTTTTATTTTGCTGATTGATATATCTTTCAACTCTAGCCAGCACATCTGGGCTAGCAGTAACCGTTATTGTTCCAGTTGAACTAGATATTTCATAATTAGCATTTAAGCCATCGGTCATTTTAGAAAGGGTTTTATCAATTTCGTCCCACTCTTTCAACACAGAAGATAGTTTTACAAAGTTGGAATCATCTTCACCTGTGACGCCAGCATCATATTGAACTTCAGTTCCGAGAGCATATAAAGAAAAAGTTTTAGTTTCAGTTTCATAAAATACGATATTGTATTTATCATAGTACCAAAGTATATCTAAATCCTTTGTAATTTGATTCAAGAATCCAGAAAGACTTCCTGAATATGAGATATTGGAAGATTTTTGTAATTTAGCAGAATCAACTTGCTTATCAATTTTCACAGGGATTCCAGTAATTTGATTTATTGTATTAGAAAGACTAGAAAGATTAGCAGGCTCTTCTAGAAACAAAGTGATTCCGTTTTCACTTTCAAAAATAGCAGGCAAAACATTTTTATAAGGCAAAACAACAGAAGTATCTCCCAACCAAACACCTTCGGAAGTAGATACTGTATCATTAGAAACTTCAGCCGTTGGATTTTTAGCTTTTTCCAAAGCATCGGAAGCATTTAAGAAATCTTGATCAACAGCAGATCCAACTTTTGCGGAATCAGATACACCGCAACCAGCGATAAAACATACTCCAAAAATTAAAAATAAATATTTTAGATTTTTAATCATTTCCCCCACCTATAGTTTGAATGACAATAACTTTATTTCCCTTATAGAACTTCGCATAAGGAGCCGGTTGAGCCCTGCTAAAATTACGAACCAAAGCGGAAGCAACATCCATAAATCTACCATTAAACATAGCACTTGCTTGAATTGGGTATTCTCTAGTTGTATTCCAAACGACATCCCAACCTGCTTTTTTAGCCCAATCTTCCAAAACTATTCTGAGTGTTTCACCTTGAGTGACAGCCCATTGATCCACTGTATTTTCAACAGGAATTATATCAAGTTCATATAACTCTTTATTCCAAGCCTCCAATATAGGAGCAGCATTTTCAACGATTGCCTGCTTATCAGATTTTTTAACACAAGGACGACCTGGTTTATTACAAGTTTTTTTGAATTCAGGTTCATCGTAAATAACTAAATTTTCGGCTTCGGTATAATATACATCTGCATAAGGATCAACAGGACGAGAGATTGATAGAATAGAAACACCATCATCGGTATCTGTTTCTTCCAAGGAAAGAGATAAAGTTGATTCGTTTTTTTGTAAATTAAAACCATTTGGAGTTTTATAATCATTATCCAAATTAGCACCACCAGACCAAGTATCTTGACTGTTTAGATTATCTGTTGTTGAGTCAGAATCTAAAACAATTTCAGGTGCTTGCCAACCGGGTATATTATTACAACCTGCTCCACCTTCGGCATTACAATCCGAATCGGCGAACAAATAAGATGAAGATATAGATAAAAATCCAATACAAAATATGATTTTCTTTAGCATTTGACGATCCTTTCTTTCCATTTATATTATGATAGCGATATTTCCATAGTTTTGGCAAGTCTTTTTTTCATAAAACCGCAATTTATTTTATTTTTTATTTATGATTTTTTATTTCTTATTGGAAGATAATGCAAAACAATTTTAATCTAAATTTTTAATTATCATTGCGAGGAGCCTGCGACGAAGCAATCTCAATCTAAACATTCATCTGTCATACTCGGGCTTGACCCGAGTATCCAGGTAATAAAATTATTGCGAAGCAATTCTTCCTTATCTCCCTCTACCGCAAGGCGGGGGAGGAAGAAAATGCGGTTTCCGCATTTTCAGGAGGGGGTATCCAACATTCATCTGTCATTCAGAGGGGCAAAGCCCCGTGGAATCTAATCAGATATTCCTTACCTCCC
>CAZEWI010000045.1:0-6563 GCA_964514455.1 uncultured Bacteroidales bacterium
GAAATGAAAGTTTAGATTGGATTCCACGACGGATTTGCCGTAAAATTGCGGATGCTGCGATTTCAATTTGTAAAATTATTAAAATAATTTTACTACATTGCTCTGCACCTGAAAAACATTCTTTGGATGTTTTTCAGATTGCAAATTTATAATAGTTTATTAAAGATTATCGATCTATGATGTCTTTAATTTTTTTTCTTACGAGTGGTAATTCTTTAATTTTTTTAAATTTATTATTTTGTTCATCAACAGTTTTCTGTGTTTCAGATAATTTTGTTTGCACAGAGATTATTTTTTGTTTATATAAATCTTCCACTCTTTTTGATTCTTTTAGATTTTCTTCAATAGTTTCCTTTGCTTCATCATATTTTTTTAAATTGTATTGGACTGACTCTTTTGAATTGCTTAATTGCTTTTGTAATTCTTGGATTGTTTCTAATGCCTCACCAAGTTTTATAAAGTCGGCTTTTTCTGTGTTTGCTATTCCAGTTATCTCATCTATTTTTTCAAAATCGGGTTGCTTTTTTGATAATTCATCTGAAACCACTCTCTTTATGGCATTAAAATAGTTATCTAATGCTGCTGTGAATACTTCTTTTTTTTTGGAAAGTATGTTTTGTTTTTTTTGGTTCATTTTTTTCTCCTTTTTTGTCTTATATCGTATATTATAGCATATTTTTTATTGGTTGTCTATCTTTTTTGATATAAGCCATTGTTCTCTGATAATATAATGTATAAAATCGTTTTTGTCAAGTGTAAAATGAAATTTATTTGAAACTGTTTTTATTCAAAATATTTTAAGAATTTCTTGACATTTTTTAATTTGTGGTTATTATCTGTATTGTCTTAATTTATAAGGAGTTTATTATGAAAAAATTTCCTACAAGAGCCCTAAATAATAAAAAAATTACTTTGCTTGTTGCTCTTGCTATTGTTTTATCTGCTTGCCATAAAGATGAAAAACAGGCTAAAGCGATTGTTACTGATGTTCATATTATTTCTTATCCTTGTGTTACATTTTGTGATGATTTTAATGCCATAAATCCTGGAAAGGTAAGATTGGGACTTGATACTAATTTTGATGGAAAGTCAGACACTACTCAACTTTATTATTTTTGGGATAAGGGTGTTAAAAAAGGCGAAACAATCTTTCTTTCTAAAGAAAATTATGTTCATCTTAGTTCTGAACAAAATCAAAGATAGTTTTATTTTTTATAATTCTCTTCAAAACTGGATTTGAATTCCTGAAATGTCCCATTTTCTATCGCATTTCTGATGTCTTTCATTAAATCTTGGTAAAATTGCAAGTTATGTTGGGTTAAAAGCATAATTCCTAGGATTTCATCACAACGTATTAAATGACTAATATATGAGCGAGAATAGCCGTTCCTACAAGCATAACACTGGCATTTGTTATCTAGAACTGACTCGTCTGTTTTATGGATTGCGTTCCTTAAATTCAAAGTGCCGTTTCTGGTAAAGGCCAAAGCTGTTCGGCCTGCACGGGTTGGCATTACACAATCAAACATATCAATTCCTCGCTCAACAGCACCCAAAATGTCAAGTGGTGTGCCAACTCCCATTAAATATCTGGGTTTGTCCGCTGGTAAAATAGGGCAAGTTTTTGATAAGACTTCAAACATTGTTTCCTGAGGTTCTCCGACTGCAAGTCCCCCTACTGCATAGCCGTCAAAGCCAATTTCCATAAGGCCGTGAGCCGATTTTTTCCTTAAATCATTGAAGTCTGCCCCTTGGACTATGCCAAATATGCCGTAGCCGTCTCTATCTACAAAGGCCTCTTTACTTCTTTTCGCCCACCTTAAACACATATCTACATTCTTTTCTACTTTCGTCCTTTCCGCCGGTAAATGTAGGCATTCGTCAAGAACCATTGTTATATTTGAATCAAGTTGATTTTGAATTTGAACCGATTTTTCCGGAGTTAAAAAGTGATGGACTCCGCCGTCTAAATGCGATGTGAATTCTACACCTTGTTCGCTCATCTTGGTAAGGCCGGACAGGCTCATTACTTGAAAGCCTCCGCTGTCTGTTAAAATTGGGCCGTGCCATTTGTTCCATTTATGGAGGCCTCCCATTTCGGCAACTAAATCTCCCCCTGGGCGAAGCATTAAATGATATGTGTTACCTAAAATTACTTCAGTTCCAGTTTCGGCCACCATATCCATTGTTAGCCCTTTCACAGTTCCCACAGTTCCGACGGCCATAAATGCCGGTGTTTCAAATGTTCCGTGAGCAGTATGGACTCGGCCTCGGCGGGCTGTTTTGTTTGTTTTTAATAAATCAAATTTTAGGGACATTTTAATTACTCTTTTTTAATAAACAGCAATCTCCATAGGAAAAAAATCTGTATTTTTCGTCTATGGCATGCTGATAGGCTTGTTTCATTTCCTCTCTGCCTGAAAAGGCTGATACTAACATAAATAATGTTGATTTCGGTAAGTGAAAATTTGTTAGCAATACATCTACGATTTGGAATTTATACCCTGGGGTGATGAATATGTTTGTTGATTCAAAATAGGGTGCTAGTTTCCCGTTTTTCGCCGCACTTTCTAATAAGCGAAGGCTGGTCGTTCCAACGGAAAATATACGATGTCCAGCCAATTTAGCGGAGTTTATTATATCACAGGCCTCTTGTGTAATTTCTCCGTATTCGCTGTGCATTTTGTGTTCTTCTATATTTTCTTCCTTTACTGGTAAAAATGTTCCTGCTCCGACATGCAATGTTATTGGAACTATTTTAACACCTTTGTTTTTTATTTCTTCTAAAAGGTCTGTTGTTAAATGTAGTCCTGCTGTTGGAGCAGCCATACTTCCCAGTGGTTTCGCATATACTGTTTGATATCTTGTGAAATCAGTGCTGTCGGCCGGTCTTTTCATATATGGTGGAATCGGCATAGTCCCAACACGATTCAGAATTTCAAAAATGTTTTTTTCGTTTGTTAAAAATTCTAATTTTAATCCGCTCTCGTCTGATTTTTCTAGAACTTTTATTTTTGTTCCGTCTTTTAATTCAAGTATTTCTTCCGGTTTTATTTTGCGGCTGCCTTTACACATTCCATACCAAATTTTATCGCTTTCTTTTGTGTGTAATGTTATTTCAAATTCGTGGGCTGTTCTTTCTAATTTTGCTATAAATCTTGCGGGAATTACTTTTGAATTATTCATTACTAAAACATCGCCTGATTCAAAAAAATCCAATATGTCACGAATGTGTTTGTCGCAAATTTCTCCGTTGAAATCAATACATAACATTCTGGACGAATCTCTTTTTTCCAAAGGTTTTGATGCTATCAATTCTTCTGGTAAGTTAAAATCAAATTCTGATAATTTCATGAATTAAACTCTAATCCCATATCTTCATAATTCTCACTTCTCTCTTCCCATTTGGCATCAACTTTTACAAAAACATTCAAACGAACACCTTCGCCCCATTGCTGTTGTAAATCAAAACGAGATTCTGTTCCGATTTTTTGGAGATTCTCTCCGCCTTTGCCTATGAGAATTTTTTTGTAGTTTTCCTTGCCTACATAAATTGTTTGATGTATTAAAATCGCATCGTCTTTATCCCTTTCAATTTTGTCCGTCGCTACATAAATGTGATAAGGAAGTTCTTGATGAATGTATTTATAAATCTTTTCCCTTGTTATTTCACTCGCATAGATTTTGTCGTTGATATCAACTGTATCTTCTGGGTCAAATAAATATGGAGACTCGGGCATTATTTTCGCAAGACTGGTTAAAATTTCATCAATCCCTGTGCCTTTTAATGCAGAGGTCATAAAGATTTCGTTCCAATTCGCCATACTTGATAATTCGGCTGTTAGTGGGAGCAATTTTTCTTTCTTGATTAAATCAACCTTGTTCAAAACTATATAAATGTTTTCACGAGTTTTTATCTTCTCTATAATTGTTTTGATTGTGTCTGTGATTCCTTTTGTCGCATCCATTATCAAAAGTGTTGCGTCCGCATCTGATAAACTGCCATACGCAGATGATACCATTGCCCTGTCAAGACGGCGGGCTGGTCTGAAAATTCCGGGGGTATCAATGAAAACTATTTGTGTGTCGCCTACCATTTTTACAGCACGAATCTGAGTCCTTGTTGTTTGGACTTTGTGTGATACGATTGAGGCCTTTAAGCCCATAATTTTATTCAAAAAACTGGATTTCCCAGCATTTGTTGGGCCTATGATTGCGACTAATCCTGATTTTGTTTCTGTCATATAATCCTCTATTTTTTAGATTTTTTTGTAGTTGGCTTTTTTACTATTGTTTCTATTTCTTGTCTTGTTAAAGTTTCTTTTTCAAGCAAGGTTTTTGCAATTTTTTCCACAGTCGCTTTGTTTTTTGTTATGATTTTTTTGGCTGTGATATATGCGGAATCTATCATTGTTTTTATCTCGCTATCAACTAAATCCATAGTCTTATCTGATACATTTTCAAGATTCTTTTTTTGTCCCCATGGAACTTCGGTTTCGTTTATTGCTACCATTCCAATCTTTTTAGACATTCCGCCCATTGTGATTACTCGGCGAGCAAGGTTTGTTGCCATTGCAATATCTCCCGCGGCCCCTGTTGTAATTTTGTCTGCTCCGAAAAATACTTCTTCAGATACTCGGCCAGCCATTGCTACCGCTAAATCTCCGCGAACTTCCGCAAGAGTCATAGAATTCTTTTCAGTTTCTGGCAATCTTTGAACCATTCCCATTGCCATACCCCTAGGGACGATAGTTGCCTTGTGAATCGGGTCGCAAATTCCTGTGAAATGGACGGATACCATTGCATGTCCTGCTTCGTGGTAGGCCGTCAATTTAATGTCTTTTTCAGATAATTTTTTTGCTTTCTTTGGCCCCATCATAATTTTATCACGGGCTTCCTCTAAGTCTGTTTGCTCTATTTCAGTGTGCTTTTGGCGGACTGCATATAATGCTGCTTCGTTTAATAGATTTTCAAGTTCCGCCCCTGAAAAGCCAACTGTTCCGCGAGCCATTACTGATAAATCAATTTTTTCACCTAGTTTTACTTTTTTTGCATATAAATTCAATATGTCTAAACGGCCTTTGTAATCAGGTAAATCAATATGGACTTGGCGGTCAAATCTTCCTGGACGGAGAAGGGCTGGATCAAGAACATCGGCTCGGTTTGTTGCTCCAATTACAAGGACTCCCGAATTAGAACTGAATCCGTCCATTTCTATCAATAACTGATTTAATGTTTGTTCGCGGTCTTGGTCGCTTGGCATAATGCCTTTGCCCCTGTGTTGTCCAATAGCATCTATTTCATCAATGAAAATTATACATGGAGCATTCTTTTTTGCTATCTCAAATAAATCACGGACTCGGCTGACTCCTAATCCTACTAGAATTCCAGAAAAGTCAGATCCACTGGCCGAGAAAAATGGAACATCTGCTTCGCCTGCAATTGCTCGGGCTAGTAATGTTTTTCCTGTTCCTGGTGCTCCATACATAAGAACTCCTTTTGGGGAACGGCCACCTAATTTTGAAAATTTGTCTGGGTTTTTTAAGAAATCTACTAATTCCGAAACTTCTTCTTTTGCTTCGTCAATTCCTGCGACATCTTTGAATGATACCTTGCCTTTCATTAAAGCAACTGAGGCAATTTTCCTCTGCATTAGGCCGCCAAGTCCGCCACTGGAAGCACCGCCTCCACGAAGACTGCGGAATATCCATATTATAAATAACAATGTTAAAATTAGTGGTAGCAAACTGACTACTGACGACCAAAAAGATTTTGATTCATCTAATTTTACATCTACTCCCATATCGGTGAGTTTTGAAAGTAATCCAGCATCATAGACTATCGTTGCTGAAAACTTTTTCCCGTCTGTGAATTCGCCTTTTGCACTGGTCTCATTTATCACTACTGATTTTATGTTTTTGTTTTGGGCCGACTTCATAAACTCGGAAAAAGTAAGTTTTTTTGGTTTTTCTGATCGCTTTATACTGCTCGCAAATGTGTCAGGCTTTATTTGCTTTGGTGTAGTTGCAACCTTTGCTGGTTCGGTTTTTGTTATTTCAGTTTCTGGTATTACTGGAACCGATTTTTTATCGTTAAATGCACCAAATCCAAGGGCTAACATCAATCCTAGGGCAAATAGTAAGTAAATTAGCGATGAGTCTTTTTTCATTTTTAGTTTTCCTTTGTTTTATTGTTTTTGAAACTTTTTTTTCCGTTATCTAATGTTATTAAAATTCTGCCCCTCATTCTACGAATATAACAACCACCCAATGTTGTGGCATCGTCAGTGTCAGTTAAAATCATATCTAAAACCTTTTTAACGGCGGATAGGCGAGGGCTGTATTCCAATTTGCCAATTTGCTTTATTAAATTGCCAATCATTCTAAGACGGACTTCTTCCGGTAAATCAAGCAAAATTTTTGAATTAAATGTTACCCTTGAATCCGCAATTTCAAGCGAATTTATTACTCGGTCAATCGTGTATTCTATGGATTCGCGGACTCGTGATAAATTATTTACTGCTAATAAAATCCTTTCGTCTGAAATGCCAAGCAAATCATTTA
>CAZEWI010000045.1:6573-7240 GCA_964514455.1 uncultured Bacteroidales bacterium
GCACTGTCTATTTTTACGAATTTTTACCCTGATATATGATTGATCATCATTCATATAATCAAATGCCGTTGGTAGATTATTTTCACTGGCAAATTTATCAAGTTCCGAACGAAATGTATTTAATAATGGACGACCAATCAATAAATCCTTGAATACTCGGAGTTCCTGCATTCCTGCCAATCCGTAAATGCCACTGCCCCTTGCCAAGTTCATAAGAAATGTCTCAATTTGATCATCTGCTTGGTGTGCGGTTAAAATAATCGGAATCTTGTGTTCCTTACAAAAGTTTATCATTAAATCATAACGGGCTTCGCGGGCTTTTTCTTCAAGACTTGTTGAAGGCTTTTCTCCGTCCCACACAAGTGTAAAATGCTCAATCCCGTTATCTCGGCACCAGCCTTTGACCATAAGGGCCTCATCACCAGATTCCGCCCTGAGTTTGTGATCAACAGTTAGACCTATGACCTTGACTCCCATAATTTTGCCCCAGTCGCTGACTAGTTTTAATAGGCTCATAGAATCAACCCCGCCAGACACCGCCACGGCGACTTTGCCACAATCGGATAATCTATTCCGTTTGAAAAAATTTGTAATTACTGATTTCATAGTCGCCATTATACTTAAAGTTTTTCAAGTTGCAATAAAAAAGTATTCCTTTTTTGTTTTT
>CAZEWI010000046.1:0-6855 GCA_964514455.1 uncultured Bacteroidales bacterium
TAAAATTGATATTATAAATAATGTTCCTGATGCTATTTTTTCCGCCGCAAATTATTTGTCTAGGCTTGGGTGGGATAAAAATTATCGTGTTTTGCGAGAAGTTTATCTGCCTGTGGAATTTGATATGAGTCTCGTCAGTGATACTTCTATTAGAAAATATACTGATGAATGGCATAATCTTGGTGTTAGAACTATTGATGGGGCCGCTCTTCCTGATTTGGATTATCCTGTCGCTATTATCGTTCCTGATGATGACAAAAATAATGCTTTCTTGGTTTATGATAATTTTTACAGAATTAAAAAATGGAATAATTCTACTAATTATGCTCTCGTAATCGGGTTGCTCGCTGAACAATTAAAGTGATTTTTTATTATGTGCTCCTTGACTTTTTTATCAAAATCTTGTATCATTCTTTTATAAAAAAAGGAAGAAAATGTCTAAACTAATTTTGGTTCGTCATGGTGAAAGTCTTTGGAATAAAAAAAACTTATTTACTGGTTGGACAGATGTTGGTCTGACAGAAAAAGGCCGACAAGAAGCCAAGCAAGCCGGAATTTTGCTCCGCGGTTGTAAAATTGATGTTTGTTATACCTCTGTTTTAATTAGGGCTATTGAAACGACTGAAATTCTTATGAAAGCCGCTGATTTGAATGTGCCCGTTATAGAAAATTGGCACTTGAATGAAAGACATTATGGGGCTCTACAAGGTTTGAATAAGGCTGAAATGGCTGAAAAATATGGCGATGAGCAGGTTTATCTTTGGAGACGATCATACGATGTTCGGCCTCCGCTTTTAGATAAAAATGATAAACAAAATCCCGCTTTTGATAAATTGTATAAAAACTTAAAGCCAAAAGAAATTCCTCTCGCGGAAAGTTTGAAAGATACTGTTTCTAGGGTTATTCCTTATTATAAAGCGGAAATTCAGCCAAGATTATTGCACGGGGAAAATGTTCTTGTTGTTGCCCATGGGAACTCTTTGCGGGCTTTGGAAATGTTCTTGTTGAATATATCAGAGGACGATATTCCTAATTTGAATATTCCTACGGGTGTGCCTTTCGTTTTTGATTTAGATAAAAATCTGAATGTTGTTTCTGAAAAACAGTTAGGTGAAGGTTAAATAGGTTTTTAATACTAGGTTGTTGGTAATAGTTTTATAAAAAAATAAAGGAAAATAAAATTAAAAAAAACGAGGACCGAAGTCCTCGTTCTAAATGATGATATAAAATCTTATTAACGATTTGACTTTTAATTCCAATATGTTTTTGTTTCTAAGATTATCATCTATGTTTTTATTATATATTTTTTTATTGAAAAGTCAAGTCTTTTGTTTTTATAATATGTAATCAAATAAACTAAGAGGTTTTTATTATGAAATATAAATTTGGTTTTGATTTAGGTTCTACATCTTTAGGTTGGTGTGTGCTTGGTCTTGATAATGATGGAAATGTAATTTCCTTAGAAGATATGGGGGTTAGAATCTTTCCTGATGGAAGAGAGGCTGATGGTGAAAAAAATAGTTTAGCAAGTGTGCGTTCTCAACAAAAACAATCTAGAATCCAATTTGATAGAAAAATTGATCGTCGTCAAAATTTATTAGCCTGTCTACAAAACAATCAACTACTTCCTGAAGATAAAGATCTGTTGAAATATTGGTTAAATCCAGATGCTGGAAATAAAGGGAAAACGGATCCTTACTTTTTAAGAGATAAATCTACACATGAAAAAGTTTCTTTATATGAGTTAGGACGAATATTTTGGTCTTTATCAAAACATAGGGGATTTCAAGGTAAAAAAGATCAAAATATTGACGATAAAAAAGAAAATAAAATTAAAGATTCTGATGGCAAATTAGATGAAACAGAAAAAGAAGTAAAAGATGTTAATAAAAGAATTGATGTTTTAAGGAAAGATATTAAAAAAAATGATTGTCAAACCTTTGGTCAATACTTATGGATTAGAAAACAACAAGGATTAAAACTTGGGTTTAAAGGATTAACAAAAAAAGATCAATTAGGAGATCAAAAAGATTTTATGGATGGATTTCCTAGTCGTCAATTATATAATGAAGAATTTGATTTTATTTGGAATAAACAAACTCAATTTTATCCTACTATATTAACAGATAAATTAAAAGAGGAATTAAGAGATAAAATTATTTATTTTCAAAGATGTTTAAAAAAGAAAATTCCTGGAATGTGTAAATTTGAACAAACAGAAGAAAGAATTGCAAAATGTCAATCGTTGTATCAAAAGTTTCGTATTTTACAAAATATTAATAATTTAAAATATGGACCCAATAATGAAAATAAATTAGATAATGAACAAAAACAAAAATTATTTAACCTATTAAACACTCCTTGGATCTATGGAGATATTTTGGATTCTTCTGGTAAAAAAATATCTTTTGATGTAATTCGTTATCATATATTTGGAAATCATGCTATAAATAATGTTGATTTTATTTTTAATTTTGAAAAAGATAAAAAGAATGGTTTATTATGTAATTATACGAATATAGTTATGAATAAAATTTTAGGAGAACTATGGAATCCAGAAGACGATAATTATGAAATCATAAAAAAATTAACTGCTTATTATGAGTCCAGATTTGAAACGGAAAAGTATATAAAAGATGTAATGAATATATCAGATGATGCTATTATAAAAAAATTATTGAAAATTAAATTAACATCTGGATTTTCAGAATTGTCAAAAACTGCGATAGAAAAATTATTTCCAGATATGAAAAAAGGACAAAGATATGATGAGGTTGCTGAGAAGATATACGGATCTCATTCTGTTATAAAGCCTTTTCTTAAAGCGGGTTATAATCCTTTAAAAGAATTACCAAAATATCAAAAATTATTTCCAGAATCTTTATCCGGAGATAAAATTAGTAATATAACTGTTCATATTGCCTTAAATCAAATTAGGCTTGTTGTAAATTCTTTAATAAAAAAATATAGTCTTCCAGAAGAAATTGCTATTGAATTAGCAAGAGATTTAAAAATGAGTAAAAAGGAATTAAATAACTATAAAAAAAATCAAGATCAAAATGAACAGAACAATTTAAAAATGAGACTTGCTATAAAAGAAGCAAAGGCTGATAATGGTTATGAACCAACAAATCTGGATATTGAAAAATATAAAATTTGGGTAAATATGGCACCTTATGACTTTAAAAATGGAAAAGAAGAAAAGGCACAAGAAAGAATTGATTTATATGATCCAAATTTAGAAAAACCTAAGGTAATATCTTTAATTGATGCATTATCTTCGGAATATGAAATTGAACATATAATTCCTAGAGCATTAGGGGGAGATGATACAATATTTAATAAAGTTTTAACAAATAAAAAATATAATTTTAGCAAACTTAATAAAATTCCGGCTACTTATTTATCAAATGCTTTATTGGATCGTGCTAAAAAATGGGCAAAAATGTTAGATGATTATAATTTAAAGAAAAAATATAAAGAAAATTCTGAGATAAGAAAAAAGAAAGAAAAAGAATTTAATTTTTGTTCAAGAAGTTGGAGATTTGAAAGTGATGCTTTGATTCATATTCAAAATTTAGGTTTTAAGGCTAGGGATTTAAACGATACTAGATATATGTCAAAATTATCTAGAGATTACTTATCATATATTTGTAAGGGATATACAAAAGGCAAAGAAAAAGGATTTAGAAATCCAAAAGTTTTAGCAAACAATGGAAGTTTAACAAGTTTATTTCGCTCTGTTTGGAGAATAAATGATGTTTTACCAAATGATTTAAAAAATTGGGAAATTCAAAAATGGCAAAAAGATCTAGTAGGAGAAAAAATCAAAGAAAATTTATTATCTGGTCCAAATTCCCTAAATTATATTGTAGGAGAAGATGCAGACAAAAATAATAAAAAGAAATTAAAAGAAAATTTAGATAATGATATTAAAAAAGAATTAGAAAAGATTGATAAATCTGAATTTTATAAAATAAAGCCAAAAAAAGATAGAACAAATCATTATCATCATGCCTTAGATGCTTTTGTTGTTGCCTGTTTAACAAAATCTATAAATAATGAAATTAATTCAATGGCAGATTATTTTGAAGAAGAAAATGAAATTTATAATAAAAATCATGATGAAGAACATCAAGAAAGTTTATTTCAAACAAGAAAAAGATGCTTAAAAAATTCAGATAAATTTAATATGCCATTTAGTAAATTTAATAAAAATGAATTACAAAATAAAATATCTAATATCATAGTTTCAAGAAAACAAAAAATAGATAAATTAGAACAATGTTTAAAATCTGAAAATCCTGAACGAGTAAGTTATACTTCTGTCGCAAAAGATACGGCTTATGGATTATACAATCTTGAAATAAATGACGGAAAAATAAAAGTTTATGCATCAAAGAAAAAACCTGAAGCAAAATCTTTAAGTTCTCTTGTTCCTGTATTTAATAAAAAACATGAGAATTATAAAACTTTAAGAAAAGAATATATTGAAGCATATTCTAATTGGCATAAAAATACAAAAGATAAAAAAATGAAAGAAAAATTATTATCTTGTATAACAAAAGATAAAATTTTTAAATGGTTAGAATCGGATGGAAATTATGCCGCAGAAATTTATACAAGTGGAAAAAATTGGAATGTAGAAAGTATTTCAAATTGGTGGGCTTTCCAACGTAAAGGAAGATTCTTTTGGCGAGATGAAAATCCAAATGCAAAATTCGTTATGAAATTAAGAATTGATGATATTGTTTGTGCAACATTTAAAAAAGATAGTAATTCAATTAAAGACAATATGGAGAAATATATCAAAAATAAAATGGTTGATAACGATAGTATTGATTTATTATTTCGTGTAAAGAAAATATCAGGAACAACTATTTCTTTAACCCCAATTCATATTGCTTGTGAAGATCATCCAGATACTAAAACATGGAACGCACGTGCAAAAACATTAAAAGATACAAATTTAAGAAAAGTTGAAATAAGTCCTTTGGGCGAGTTTAGTTTTGAAGGATCGGAAGGAAATAACAAATGGAGTGATAATGGAACATAACATAATTGAAATATCCAGTGATAATAAAGAACTGGGTTGCTATCGGGGATTTTTAAGAATAAAGGACGGAAGGGACATCATTAAAGATGTCCCTTTTGATTCTATCCTCGCTTTAATGGTTACGGCTAGGGCTGTGATCTATACTAATAACTTATTACAGGCTCTTTGTGAGTATGGAATCCCTTTGGTAATAGTTTCCAAAAACTTTCATCCTAGTGGTATTTTATTGTCTTTAATCGGACAACAAAAACAATCTGATATTCAAAAAATTCAGATTGATATTTCTAAGCCTTTACAAAAAAATCTTTGGGCTAGAATTATTAAGGAAAAACTAAAAAATCAGTCAAATGTTTTGGATTTATTTCAAAAACAAAATCTTATTAAAAAACTCCCTGAACAAGTTTTATCTGGAGATACCTCTAATATTGAAGGGCAAGGAGCAAGAAAGTATTTTCCAGCATTATTTGGATCTCGGTTTATTCGTAATCCTGATTTTGAGGGTGTTAATTCATTCCTGAATTATGGTTATGCTATAATTAGAGCAACTATTGCTAGACTTGTCGTCGCTTCTGGCTTGAATCCTTCTTTCGGATTAAAACATTACAATAAATTAAATCCTTTCTGTTTAGTAGATGATTTAATTGAGCCTTATCGTCCAATTGTTGATGCGGAAGTTTATAATATATTTTGGAATAATTCTGATGTTTCAGAATTAACTCCAAATTATAAAAAACAACTTGTTGGAATAATTCATAAAGAATTTTTTAATGGTGAGGGCTATTCCTCTCTCTATAACATAATTCAGCGAGATATTTGGGATTTTGTTAAATCTATTAAAGAAAAGAAAGATTGTTTTAATTTCAATCAATTTTTAATTGTGAGTGAATAATGTATTTAAAAACAAAAGGATTAAAATTTATGTGGATGATGGTTATGTTTGATTTACCAACAGAAACAAAAGAGGAAAGAAGTAAGGCAACCGGATTTAGAAACTTTTTATTGGATTCAGGCTTTGCTATGGCTCAATACTCTGTTTATATGAGATTTGTTGGAACAAAAGAAAACTCAATAAAATATTTAAATTCAGTTAAAAATCATAACCCAGGGACAGGCTCTGTTTCAATTTTATTTTTTACCGATTATCAATTTGGAGAAATTGTTCATCTTTATAAAAAGAAGCCTC
Organism: uncultured Bacteroidales bacterium; assembly: GCA_964514455.1. Taxonomy (GTDB): domain Bacteria; phylum Pseudomonadota; class Alphaproteobacteria; order Rs-D84; family Rs-D84; genus CAZEWI01. The sequence goes on from CAZEWI010000046.1 coordinate 6,240, forward strand.
CTCAGAATTTAGGTAAAAAACCAGAACAATTGATGTTATTTTGATTGTTTCGATTCGTTTTTATAAAAAAAATGATGTTTTTTAGTTCAATTTTGAGTAAAAAGGTATGGTTTTTATTTAATGAATTTAAATTAAAACCCCAGTAAAACTGGGGTTTAGATTGTTATATTATAACATATTGGAATTAAAAGTCAAATCGCAACGGAATGCCATTTGTTCTCTAGCGATTTTTTATTATAACATATTGGAATTAAAAGTCAAATCGCAACGCTTGTCCATAGTTGGTTTTCATTGTGATTATTATAACATATTGGAATTAAAAGTCAAATCGCAACTTATGGACTCAAATCAATTATTTAAGAGAAATTATAACATATTGGAATTAAAAGTCAAATCGCAACTTTTTATAGTTTTTATAATAACTTTTTTAAATTATAACATATTGGAATTAAAAGTCAAATCGCAACCCACGGCTTCCATCTATCTTGAAATGACGAATTATAACATATTGGAATTAAAAGTCAAATCGCAACCGAGCATATGAAGATGTTGAACCAGTTATTATTATAACATATTGGAATTAAAAGTCAAATCGCAACTAACAATAACAAACTCT
>CAZEWI010000047.1:0-4454 GCA_964514455.1 uncultured Bacteroidales bacterium
CCCTAATAAAATAAAACAAGCAATTAAATACTTTTTCATAAAAAGATTATAAAATAATATTAAAAATTATTCAACAGGTTTTGCATAACATCTACAACCATACTCTTCTCCTGGATGTGGAGTATCATACCAACTTCTTTGCTGTCCATTTAATGCTTTATGTTCGGGGCGAACTTTACCATCTCCTTGAGTTACCCAGATGTATTTTTCACTTTTAGGAATTAATCTTTTTTTACCAGGTAAAAAACTCTCATGCTTTTTCATTGCTTTTGCTAATTCCAATAAATTGTCCTTAGATAAATTATACATAGGGGTACTACGAGAAAAACCAGTTTGAAACTCTAAAGATTTTAAATAACTTTCTACATCGTTTTCACTAGAAGGAGCATAACGATTTATAGCTTCCGCTATAGTCAATCTTTGGTACGAATCATTTGACAATAAAGATACCATTGCATTCCAACCAATATCAGAATTAGGGAAAATAGCAAATCTACCATCCGATCCTATAGCTCCATTATTACGAGCAAATTTTCCGTCTTCTATATTTCCAGGATTGTTATTTCTCCATGCTTTTGTTCCGCCACTCGCTTCATAAAGATTTCCATTATTTCCTTTATAAATAACATTATTTTTAATTCCAGAAAATGCTGACACATATGTTTCTTCCATTTTATCTCCTTTTGTTTTGAGCATTAAAAAAGCCCCGCAAAAGCGAGGCTAATAAAAAGCGGAGAAAATCTCCGCCAAAAATAGTTTAAGTTTTTAATAGATATATTATACCACAAATTCCCCAAAAAATCAAGAAATTTTAATAAAACTATAGCCATTATTTATAAATTCTATTTTGTCGCCAATTTTAATTTGCTGACATTTGTTATTATATAAACGAAGTTCTACCGTTTTTTTACCTTCGTGTATCAGATTAAAATATTTTGTCATTATAGATATTTTGTGTAGCATTTTATTTTTTTTATATCGGAACTCTTAAAAAATCTGGCGTGCCCTAGAGGACTTGAACCTCTGACCCACAGATTAGAAATCTGTTGCTCTATCCATCTGAGCTAAGGGCACTTAAATCTATATTGCTCGTGATTATACAATATTTTTTTCATATTTCAAGAAAAAATAATTGCCAGAATTAAAAATACTTGCTATCATAAAATTATGAGGAAGATTATTTTTGCGATTTTTATAGGTTTTTTGCCTTGTTCATTCGTATCAGGGGCGGATTATACTCTGAATTCTAGCCTTGCAAAATGGAATCAAAACTACCAATCTAATCGCCCAAAGGCAACAGCAAGGAGTTTTCTAAGTAATCAAGAATATAACGATATTGAACCATATCTCAGCACTTCTATGAAATCTGCTCTAAATTCGGGTCGTAAAACAGTCAGCAGAACTCCAATTGGAAGTGGAACTGCGGTTGGATTGGGACTAAATGGGCTATATTTAGTTGATAATTCCACAGGTAAAACTTCAAGTTCGGCTCGTAGTGCTACATCAGCCCGTGCCGCCGTGTCATCAGGCACATCATCAGGCAGAAAAGTTGTCAGTCGTTCCGCAACTAGTTCTGGTGTTTCAAATGCTCGTAGTGCGACATCTGCCCGCAGTGCCACATCAATATCTTCCGCTGGTGGCTCATCATTAGGCTCATCAGCAAGGGCAGCGACATCAAGTTCTCGTAATGTTGTTAGTCGTTCAGCAACTCGTTCTTCTGCTGGCACGATAACAAGCACAGATTCTATTCCAATTTTAGCCGGTGAGGATTGCTATACTTCGTATAAAAAATGTATGGATAATTATTGTGCTTTGAATACCAGTACTTACAAGAGATGTTTTTGTAGTTCTAGGTTGGCAACGATTGAAGCGACTTACGAACAAGAAATTGAAGATATGCTGGAACAAATAATTGCTTTGCGAGCAGGGGTATCTCTTGATGAAAATGCTAATTTTTCATCTATTGATAATTTAGAGGCTAGTCTAGAATCTATTGACTGGGCGGGGACCGAAAATCAACTGCGCGGGGCCTCGGCTTATGAAACAGGCAAAGCATATTGTATTCAAGATTTAACAAACTGCTATTATATGTCGCGATCTCTCGGGAAATCTTATGAAACAGAAATTGCAAATGATTGTGCCGTGTATGAAAATAGTTTATTAAAGACAAAAACTAATGCTCAAAAAATTATAGATTATTTAAGCGATTAGAAAGAAATAAATCTTGCGGAAAAAATAAAAATATGGTAAAATAAAAAAACGAGATGGGAATATGATTAAAAAATTTGGATTATTTTTAGTTTTATTTTGCACAATCGGCTATGCAAAAGCCGAGATGTTAGTTGATGATATTCCCGATGAATACTTTGAATACTATGAATCTGAAATGGCTGATTATGAAGAGGCTGCTCCTGCTTTAACAACAGAAACACAATCGGAAAAGGTCGTAAAACCAACAACTAGCCGTGCAGCAACTGCTCAAACATCTCGTGCGGCGGTATCTGGAACAGCAAATCAAAGGGCTATAACATCTAGAACTTCTAGTCAGGCAACTGGTCGTAATACTAGAAATACTGAAATTAGTCCCCGTGCCACGACTTCCAGAACAGAAATAACACGGACATCAGTTCCTTCAACTGGGGCAGCAACGAATCGTTCGTCAGTTTCCAGAGTAGGAACTCCTAGTTTATCTAGAAGTGCAACAATTTCTCGGTCCGCAGTCAATACGACAAATTCTGCGGCTCGTTCAGCAACAAGAACAAATACAACTGCTTCTACCAGAAGTGCAACCTCTAGTTCAAAGTCTGCGACAAGAACAAAATTACTGCCAACTGGTTATTCAGTCAGTTCCTCAACTGCATCAAGTTATTCAGATGGCTCAGATTCCAGTTCGGTTGATAAATTAAATGCATTAAAAGCAAAATCCGCTCTTGTTTCCAGTGGTCTGATTACAACAGGAACTGGTTCTACCTCAGTCTCAAAGTCCAAGGCAGTCACAACATCAAGCCTTGCAACAAAAACTATCGCCAGTATAGATTCAGACAAAACTGATTTTAATAGTTGTAAAAATAGTTATTTTGATTGTATGGGAGAGTTTTGTAATGTTCTAAATAAATCTGCAAAATCATGTAGTTGCTCTACTAGAATGAAAGGCTTCAAGACAAAAGAAGATAATTTATCTCAGGCAACTGTTGATTTATATAATGTTCTTCAAAATATAACTTATGTTGGCTATTCTACCGAGGAAGTAAAGGCTATGTTTAAGGCCTCTGAGGGGGAACTCGCAATAGGTGAAGATACAACGGAAAATAAACAAATTCTTGAAGATATAAATGCTTTGCTTTCTGGAAATGCTGTTTCCAATACATCTTTATTTAGCAGTTCTAATGATATGATGAGCGAAATTACAGCAATAGCAAATTCTTATTCATCTATTGATGGAACATCATCAGAAGATGTTAGCACTGATCCATCAGAATTATTTGCTACGGCAGAGGAATCTTGTAAATCAATACTTGACACTTGTGGGGAAAATAGTGTTGATACAAACAGTATTAAAAAATTATATAATCTCGGAATTACAACAGATTGTGATACTTATGAAAAAACAATTACCAATCAAGTAAATTCTATGAAGAAAAATTTATTAGCGGCAGATACGACTCTTAAAAAAGCCAGATTACAGGCTCAAAAGGATAAAAATAAATACGATTTTAGCCAGTGTGTAAATGCTTTATCTGAGTGTATGACAACAGATGCTATTTGTGGCGATGATTACGAAAGTTGTTTAGATATGTACGGAAAAGTTATTTCTTCCGAAGGGGAATTGATTGAAACAGCAAATGTATCCAGTTTGGTTTCAGCAGATTCTGAAGAATTCAGAGAATGGCTAACTAAAAAAATTGGCACCGCAAAAAAAGAGGGTGTTTGTCGTGGAGTAATGGATTTGTGTCAGAAATATACATATAAAAATGACAAATATAATGATAAAAATGATGTCCTGGCATCTTATCTTGATAGTGTTACAAATTTAATTAAAGCAAAACAAACAGAATTGACAGCCTCTTATAAATCTAGTTGTATGACAGACTTAGCAAATTGTTATAGAACTAATGCAAAATCAATAGCAGTCTTTGATAGTTCGGTCAGTTATGATTATGTTCGCAGTGTTGTTGATGCAACTTGTTATGATATAGCATTATCATGTGCTAAATCTGTTTATGGAGAAAACTCTAATTTATGTCCAGAGAAAGATGATAATAAATGTGTTGAAAATATATCAAGTGTTTTATTAAATAGTTTAAGTAAAACCTATTCTTGTGGAGATGGAAAGGGATATTATGATGGAAAATGTCAAAAATGTGAGAACATTCCAAGTGAAACAGAAGAAAAATACTTATACTACAATAGTATAACAGGAGAATGTATGGAAAAAACTTATACAAATTGTGCGA
>CAZEWI010000047.1:4464-6816 GCA_964514455.1 uncultured Bacteroidales bacterium
TGATACAAATAAAGTTGCAGAATGTTTTTCTAGATGTGAATATAAAGATGAATGTGGTGGTCGTCCATCTGGTTTATGTAAAAATGTAATAATAGGTTACGTCGTTGGAAATCCTAATCTATCACCAAAAAGATTTGCAAGCCCTGAATTTAATTACCCTATCATTAAAGAAATAGTATCTCTTATAGATAAATATACAAAAGAAATAGCAAGTTCAGATGCCTACTTTAGTTGCACAAACACAAACATTCAATGGGATTGTGTTGGAAACGGAGATTATAGTTGTAAATATAATAATACTTGGCCTCTGTCATCTAATTCGGATTGCCCAGGATATCAAATAACAGATAGTAATACAAGTGCATGTCCAGTTGACGATACTACTAGTTCTTGTGAAGCGAGAGAACCAATAAGATTAAATTCTTCAAGTTTAAGCGTGTGGTGCAATTCCTCTTCACACTCAAAACTAAATTGATTTATAATTGTAAAAAATCCTTGCAATAATTTTTAATATATGATAAAATAAATAAAAGAGAGAAGAGGGTATCTTATGAAACTTAAAGTTTTTATTGGTATTTTGTCATTATTTGCAATTATTAGTTCAGATTGTTTTTCTGCAACTGCAAGAAAAGCAACAACAAATAAAGGTCGTGTTGGTATGATTAGTTCATCATCTACACTCCGTTCTGGTTCAACAAGTTCAAGTTCCTCTAGTTCATCATCTAATGCATCATCAGCATTTGCAAATTTGTCAGGTTCTCAAAAAACATTTACTGATTGTATGGATAAATTATGCAATTTTGGCAAAGATAAGGGATATCGTTGTGGTTGCTCATCAGAGTATCAAAAACTGGATTCTATGATAGATGAAATAAAATCGATTCAGTCCAAGGCCGAAAAAACTGCCAGCGAAGATGTTGAGCGGGCTAAAATGGGGGCAAAGGCTGATATTATATTTGGCTCGGATTCTTCTACATCATCAAATACAAATGTTGGAAAAATTGATATGAGTATTTTTGATAATGATAGTTCGGACAATGTATTTGCAAGTTCAAATTCTAGTTCATCAAAATCAGGTGACGAACTTTATAGTTCGGCATATAATTCCTGTAAATCAAAGGCTTCAGGTAATGATTTAACATCTGCTAAAATAATTTATGACAGACAAGTCGCCGAAGATTGTGAAACTTATTCTGACTATTTAGAAAGTCAAAAAAAAGTCGCAACAGATAATCTTGCTACTGCGGAAAAAATGGTTCGCCAAGCCAGATATGAAATGTTAGATACAACAAATAAATATAATCGCGGGGAATGTTTGACCGCTTATAAAGATTGTGTTGCAACAAAAGGTGGCTGTGGGGAACATTTTGAAAATTGTTTAGACAAGGATTTATTAGAACGCAGGGCAAATTCTTGCTCTGATATTACTGATCAATGTCTTGCTGTCCGTGATTATGTAAAGTCTGATTTTCAAAAAGAAATTGATACTATTCTAACAGAAGCAAATAAATATGCAGACGAAAATAAAAGGCTTACATGTTTTGCAAAAATTGAATCATGTTTAGAGACTGGTTGCACACCATCAACAAATTCCGCTTGCTTAAATGATGTTTCTGTCGCTAAAAATGTTTGTCCTATTATTTCTGAATGTGAAAAAATAATTCCAGGAATTGCAGATGCTATGGAGTCAAAACTCGGCTATCTCCGCATTCGTTTCTGCCAACAAGAAGCAGAATCTTGCTTCAAAGATAAATGCGGAAGTGAATATACTAATCCTGAATGTGTTGGAAAATCCGGAGCAGAATTGGAAAAATTATGTCCTCAAAAATCATTAGTTTCATGTAATGGTATTTCAAATTATGCCTCTATTCGTTCGGCTGTATTTTTGAAACTTGACTACCAATTATTACAAGGTTGTGTCAATTATTTCTCTTCAAAATTATCGGATTCTTGCGGACTGGATATGTCTTGTATAACTGATAATTCTGTTGATAAATTGACATCTATTGATGAAAAATTTGATTATGAAGCCAAGGCTAAAAAGTTGGTTGATGAATTTTTTAGAAAATTTGAAAAAGACTCAACAATAGATTCTTGTGAAGGTAAAGTTGGAAGTTATGTTTTTGAAACTGCAAAATTTTTAGCTCAAAATCAAGTTCAACAAAATCTCTTTAATGCTTATACCAAAAAAATTGCTAGCCTTGTAAAACAGGCAAAAGTTGAAGATGCTCAAAAAGCATGTAATAAATTCAAAAATGAATATGGTGTAAAAACAGTCAATTTTGACGAATATACTAGACTTTGCCAAATTACAAGAGTTCAAGCCGATTGTAAGGCAGGTGGTCAAACAAT
>CAZEWI010000048.1:0-6540 GCA_964514455.1 uncultured Bacteroidales bacterium
CAACTTATCAAGCAGGACCGAAACGACATAAAAACAAAACAGAGCAATCCAAGCCGAGAAATCAATACCATTGATAGGAGGCAATTTTTTTCTAAACCACGAGAACACAGGCTCAGTCAAAATATAGAGAGTTTTAGTAGCATTTTTTAATTTTTGATTATTCAAACTAAGAATATCGTAATTTACAAGGAAATCAATAACGACTCTAAGCAAAATGATAAGCATATAGATTTTAACGAGGGTATTTACGACATATAATAGAGTTTCAATAAGAACCAGCATTTTTTCTCCTTTCATTTCTTTATTTTTTGAATTATGATGTATAAAATAAAAAAAATCAAGGAATAAACTTATGAGCAACTTTTTAGAAGGGCTAAATCCAGAGCAATTAGAAGCAGTAAAAACGACCGAAGGCCCACTATTAGTATTGTCAGGGGCAGGCACAGGCAAGACCAGAGTTTTAACAACAAGAATCGGATATATTATATCAGAATACTTGGCAAAACCATGGGAGATATTGTCTTTAACCTTTACGAATAAAGCCGCAAAAGAAATGAAACAAAGACTAATAGGAATCATAGGCAGCCAAGCGGAACAAGTTTGGATGGGAACATTTCACGGCATAGGAGTTCGTATTTTAAGAGCCCATCATGATTTAGTAAATTTGAATCCAAATTTTTTGATATATAATGAAGACGATCAAAAATCTGTATTAAAAACGATAATGCAAGATATGAAATTGGACACAAAAAAATTTCCACCAAGCGAGGCTGTTGAGATAATATCCAGATTAAAAGACAAAGGAATAAATTACAAACAATTTGAAACGACATTAAAAACCATTCATGGAGTAAATACAGATTTTGCAAACGGAAAATTATCAGAAATTTACACAAAATATCAAAAGCAACTTGAACAAAACAATGCCGTAGATTATGGAGATTTAATATTAAAAACAACGAACTTACTTTTAACTAACAACGAAGTTCTCAGAAAATATCAAGAGCAATTTAAGTATATTTTAGTAGATGAATACCAAGACACGAACACATCGCAATATATGCTTTTAAGATTGCTAGCGGCAAAGCGAAAAAACATTTGTTGTGTAGGCGATGATGACCAGTCAATTTATTCATGGAGGGGTGCAGTCATAGATAACATCTTAAACTTTGAAAAAGATTACATCGGAGCAAAAACGATTCGCCTTGAAAAAAATTATCGTTCAACACCAGCAATTTTAGCATGTGCCAACTCAGTAATAAAAAACAATTCAGAGAGACTTGGAAAAAATTTAATTCCGAACAAAGAAAAGCCAGAAAATGATTTTGTAATTGGCTTATCACCATATTCAGACAGGGACGAAGCCCAAGAAATAGCGGATTTAATAGAAGAATATCACGACCAAGGCGACGATTATAATAAATTTGCGATTTTAATTCGTAATGCGAGTTTATCTCGTATATTTGAAGAAGAATTAGTCTCTCGCAAGATTCCATATTCTCTTATTGGAGCAACCAGATTTTACGACCGAGCAGAAGTAAAAGATGCTATAGCCTACCTCAGACTTTTGATATATCGTGATGATGATGTATCATTCAAAAGGATTTTGAACAATCCCAAAAGAGGCATGGGCGATGTTGCATTTGGAGAAATATATTCTTATGCGAAAAGCCGTTCTATTCCATTATTTCAAGCATCAGAAGAATTAGTAAAAAATGGAGGCCTAGCAAAAAGGACGAGTGAATCATTAAATAATTTTTTGAATATATTCAAGTCCTTTGATAATTTAGAAAAAGAATCAAAACCTGAAGAAATCTTTTACAATTTATTAGTAAGTGCAAAATACATAGAGAAATGGCAAACATCAAAAGACATAGATGCGAAAGACCGACTAAACAACCTAAAAGAATTAGTAGGCATATTGAAAGATGAAGGTTATTCATTAGAATCATTTTTGGAACAAATTTCATTAATGACGATAAACGATGAGACCGCAGAAAAGAATCATGTATCCATAATGACGATTCACGCGGCAAAAGGCCTTGAATTTGAGATAGTATTTTTACCCGCATGGGAACAAGGCATTTTTCCATCAGAGCGAACAATCAGGGACGAAGGAGACTCTGGCTTAGAAGAAGAACGAAGACTTGCTTATGTAGCAATAACAAGGGCCAGAAAAAAATTATTTATATCAGCAACGAAATCCAGATTAGTTTATGGAACCAGACAAAATAATTTACCATCAATTTTTTGGGACGAATTAGACGGGGAGTTTTTTAATACGAATAATAAAAGACCAATTTTCATAAACAAAAGCGACACAACACCAAGAATAAAAAACACCAGCAGTTTTAGCCGGCATTCATCAATTTTAGGAGCAATGGTAGATCATTCAGAATTTGGCCGAGGAATAGTCATAGAAGAAGAAGGATTATTTTTAACAATAGCCTTTCAAAATTACGGTATAAAAAAAGTAGCAAAAGAATATGTAAAAATAATGGGTTAAATAATAAAAAACTTGCAAAATCCAAAAAAAAGATTAAAATCCAAACCATTAAACTAAAAAAGGACAAATAAATGGCAAAAGATGATGTATTGACATTTTCAGGAATAGTAACGGACAAACTACCAAATACGATGTTCCGAGTTACCCTTGAAAACGGTCATCAAATACTTGCAACAATATCTGGAAAGATAAGGAAAAACAACATTCGTATAAATGTTGGGGAAAAGGTTCAAGTTGAAATGACACCTTATGATTTATCAAGGGGTCGCATAACATTCCGTGAAAAAATAAAGTTTGAAACAACCGAGCAAGCAGAATAAAAAACAAAAAATCCGAAAAATTGCTTGATTTTCCAAAAAATCTATGATTGAATATATCGGAATTAAAAGATAAAGGACAATAAAATGGCTACAAAAAGAACATATCAACCATCAAAAACTCGTCGCGTTCATACACACGGCTTTCGTTCTCGTATGGAGACTGTTGGTGGTCGCAAGGTATTAAATGCACGTCGTGCGAAGGGTCGTGCTCGTGTATCAGTATCTGCGGTAAATTAAAATAACCCTATCGCAAAGGGGGCAAAGTTGCGAAACACATTTAAAAGACGAAAAGACTTTGTAGAAATTGGGAAACAAACGGAGGCGTTTGTTTCCGATTTTTTTATTATGAGAACTCGCCCAACATTATTTGAAGGCGATGCTAGATTTGGTATTACAGCAACAAAAAAGACCTTTGAAAAAAGTGCGATAAAAAGGAATCGTGCTCGCAGATTACTTCGTGAATGGATTCGTCTAAACAATGATAAATTAAACCCAGATTTAGACTATGTTTTTATTGCTAGACACATGATTTTAGATTCAACATTAAAATCTGGCTTAAAGCAAATGGAAAGGGCCATAAAACATTCCAACAAGCAATGAAAAGAATCGCATTATTTTTACTAGCAATATATAAACACGGCATATCACCATTATTTTGTAATCAAGCAGCATGTAGATTTCAACCGACCTGCTCTGAATATATGAAACAAGCAATTGAGAAATACGGTTTTTGGAAGGGTTTTCGGCTCGGGATAAAAAGGCTTTCTCGTTGTCATCCAAAGGGAGGATATGGCTATGACCCAGTCCCTTAAAAATCATAAAGGCATTATAATCACAGGCCCAACAGCATGTGGAAAATCATCATTTGCTGCCCTATTAGCGAATCGGATAAACGGGACTATAATCAATGCGGACAGCCAACAAGTTTATAAAGAAATTCCAATAATTTCGGCCTCACCTTTAATTGAATTGGATTTATTAAAATTAGCACCACATAAATTATTTGGCTTTTGTGATGGAGAAAAACCCCTGTCAGCCAGCAACTACGGCACTTTGGCAAATGCAGAATTTGAAAAAGCATTAAAAAATAATAGTATTCCAATCTTTGTCGGCGGCACAGGTTTTTACTTAAACACTTTGGTCAAGGGCCTATCAGCGATTCCTGAACCAGACGAAAAGTCAAGAAAAAAAGCAAGGGATTTAGCAAATAAAGATTTAGAATCGGCATACAAGGAATTAAAAAAACTGGATTCCGAAACAGCGAATCGCCTAAATCCAAACGATAAGCAAAGAATATCCCGAGCACTTGAAATAATCTATGCGACAGGGAAATCATTATCCTACTGGCAAAAACAACCATTAAAACCAGCAATTAAAGCCCATCTATTAAAGATTTTAATTTTACCAAACAAGGAACTTCTCCGCGAAAGAATCAAATCTAGAATTCAAATTATGTTAAAATCTGGGGCACTAGACGAAGTCCGCGATATAATGAATAGAAAATATAGCGAGAATTTACCTATAATGAAAGCGGACGGGATTTTAGAACTATCAAAATATATCAAGAGAGATATTAGTTTAGACGAAGCAATAACAGAAATGGAGTTCAAAAGCATACATTATATGAAAAGACAAATAACTTATTTCAAAAATTCATTTGACTCTGATGTAATCTTGGACCACATACCAACCCCAACCGACCTCCCATAGTATATTTACAAAAAAACCTGAAATTGATAAAAAAGTATGTTATAATAGATAGACGAATCAAAAAAAGGAGTAAATTATGCCACTTATCCCTATGGTCATAGAGCAAACAAATTCAGGCGAGCGTTCATTTGACATCTATTCCCGATTATTAAAAGATAGGATTATAATGCTAACGGGCCCAATAAATACCGAGATGGCGAATTTAATCGTAGCCCAATTATTATTTTTAGAATCAGATAATCCCGAGGCCGATATATCAATTTACATCAATTCACCTGGCGGAGATATAACAGCAGGCTTTGCGATAATGGATACAATGAATTATATAAAACCACAAGTATCAACGATTTGCTTAGGAATGGCTGCATCAATGGGTGCGTTTTTATTGGCAGCAGGTCAAAAAGGCAAAAGATTTTCATTACCAAATTCTGAAATAATGATTCACCAACCATTATCAGGATTTCAAGGCCAAGCGACCGATTTTGAGATTTATGCGAAAAGGATTTTAAGATCAAAAGAAGATATGATAAAAAAATTCACAGCATTTACAGGCCAACCTGAAAAAATCGTCCGCGAAGCAATAGAAAGGGACAACTTTATGTCCGCAGACGAAGCAAAAAAATTCGGACTAATTGATGAAGTAATAACAAACAGAGCAACAAAGGAAACAAAATGAGCGACACACCACAAGTAAATGAAAACAAAACCTGTTCGTTTTGTGGCAAAAATCAATTTGAAGTAAAAAAACTCATAGCGGGCCCAAATTGTTACATTTGCGACGAGTGTATAGCATTGTGTTCTGACATAATGAACGAAGACAAGAAAAGAAAAAGCACTTCGGACATTAAAACATTACCAACACCAAAAAAGATATACGACTTTTTGAACGAGTACATAATTGGCCAAGACTTTGCGAAAAAAACATTGTCAGTTGCGGTTTATAATCATTATAAAAGACACTGGGCAAAAGATGTAAAACTTGATGTAGAGATTCAAAAATCTAATATATTATTGATAGGTCCAACAGGAACGGGAAAAACATTATTTGCACAAACATTAGCAAAGATATTAGATGTTCCATTTGCGATAGCGGATGCGACGACTTTAACAGAAGCGGGCTATGTAGGCGAAGATGTTGAGAATATCATAGCAAGGCTATTACAAAATGCGAATTACGATATAGAAAGGGCTCAAAGGGGCATAATTTATATTGATGAAATTGATAAAATTGCAAGAAAGTCTGAAAATCCATCTTTAACCAGAGATGTATCTGGCGAAGGGGTTCAACAAGCCCTATTAAAACTAATAGAAGGCACAACGGCCATGATACCACCACAAGGCGGCAGAAAGCACCCACAACAAGAATTGATACCATTCAACACATCAGGAGTATTGTTTATTTGTGGCGGAGCATTTGCGGGCATAGAAAAAATAATCAAAAAGAGAATCAACAAAAGATCAGGAGTAGGCTTTGGCTCAACAATATATTCCAAGAACGAATTGGACAAATCCGCCGACTTAAAGGATTTAGAAACAAATGATTTAACACGTTTTGGAATTATACCGGAATTGATAGGAAGATTGCCAATAATTGCGACACTGGAAGAACTTGATGAAAATGCCTTGATAAAGATTTTAACCGAGCCAAAGAATGCGATAGTAAAGCAATTCCAAGCGATGTTAGAAATGGAAAATGTGAAATTAAACATTACGGAAGATGCATTACACGAGATAGCCAAGACCGCATTACAAAGGAAAACGGGTGCGAGAGGGCTTCGTTCTATATTGGAAAAAGTATTGCTAACCCCGATGTTTGAATCCCCAGATATGCCAAATTTAAGCGAGATAAAAATAACATCAGAAACTATAACAGGCAAAAGCAAACCAGAAATGATAATCAGCGAAAAATCAGATAAAAAACTGGCCTAATTTCTTTTGAAAAATTTCTATCATTCATCTGCTATCTGAAAAACATCCAGTGAATGTTTTTCAGGTGCAGAGCAA
>CAZEWI010000049.1:0-5869 GCA_964514455.1 uncultured Bacteroidales bacterium
TTTCTTAAAAATAATGATGTATTTGATGGATTCTGAGCAAAGCCCAGAATGACAGGGTGATGCTAATTGAGCGGGTTATGACGAGATTCCTGTCCAAATCAGGAATGACAGCGTAAAGGGGAGATTGCTTCGTCGTTTCACTTCTCGCAATGACAGAGTGGCGTGCCCGAGAGGATTTGAACCCCTGACTTTTGGTTCCGGAAACCAACGTTCTATCCATCTGAACTACGGGCACTCTTTCTTTTATTTTATCGCTTATTTTTTTCTTTTCAAGGTTAAAAGGTGTTTCTTATGAGATTTTTTTTCGTTCTTCTATTCGTCGCTATCTTTCTTGGTTTGCTTTATTTCGTTTATTCTTTCGGTATTCAAAAAGGCCTACGAAAGTGCGAGCAGGCTGTTAGTCAAAATAATTTCATTATTCAAAAAAGGATTTCTAATGCAGGTAATTTTAAGTATGATATTTCTTCTGTTATTAAACGCTTGCGGGACAACAATGACATACTCTGGAAGTAATGTTTTTATTGAATCTCCTCGCTATTCTCAAAGTTTTCGCTTTCGCTGGGCTGATGCTATTGATAATAAATTAAATCCTGATGAAGTTCGTGAAGTCTTGTTTATTATCTCGGCAGATTATTTGAATTTATTGGAAAAAGTTAAGGTCTTATAATTATTCTTTATTTAGATACTTCTCAAGCCATGCATTATCAAAGCGAAGATGTTTTATATCAGAATTTTGTAATAATTCTTTTTGTAATGGAATCGTAGTCTTTATTCCTTCTATGATAAATTCGTCTAAGGCCCTGTTTGCCCTCATTAAACATTGAGGACGATTAGGTGCCCATACTATCAATTTCGCTATCATACTGTCGTATGTTGGTGGAACTTTATACCCAGTATATATTGCTGAATCCACACGGACTCCAAGTCCGCCAGCCGGTATATAGGCGGTTATAGTTCCCGCATTCGGTATAAATGTTTTTGAATCTTCCGCATTTATTCTGAACTCTATCGCATGGCCGTTTGGTGTAACATTTGATTGTGTATATCCAAGTTTCTCGTCCATCGCAATCCTGATTTGTTCGCGGACTAAATCAACCCCATATACCATTTCTGTAACAGGGTGTTCAACTTGCAAACGAGTGTTCATTTCCAAAAAGTAAAATTCCCCGTCTTGGAACATAAATTCCAAAGTTCCGGCATTCGTATAACCCATTTTCTTGATTGCTTGCTTACACATTTCAATCATATCGTCCCTTTGTTTTTGAGACAATATCGCCGCCGGTGCTTCTTCCATCAATTTTTGATTCTTTCTTTGAAGAGAACAATCCCTTTCCCCAAATATAACTACATCGCCGTGATTATCACCAAGAACTTGAAACTCAATGTGTCGTGGGTGGGTAAGCATTTTTTCAATATACAATGTATCATTGCCAAAACCATTTTTTGCCTCGGCCTTGGTGAGTTCAAAAATTTCCTGCATCTCGCTTTCTGAATGAACTGGGCGGATTCCTTTTCCCCCACCTCCAGCAGATGCCTTTATCATAACAGGGTAACCAATTTCATTGGCAATTCTTTTTGCTTGGTCCAGTGTTTTTATTGGTTCTGTTGATCCAGGGACAATAGGTAACCCTGCCGCTGCTGCGGTTTTCTTGGCAGTTATTTTATCGCCCATTTTCTCAATCATTTTTGATGTTGGGCCTATCCATGTTATTTTATGTTTTTCAAGTTTTTTTACAAATTCCGCATTCTCGGATAAAAATCCATACCCTGGGTGGATTGCATCAGCATTTGTTAATAATGCTGCCGTTAAAATTGCTGATTGATTTAGATAAGAATCCTTACTCGGAGCAGGGCCAATACATACGGATTCATCTGCAATATGGACATGTGTGGCATCTTTATCCGCAGTTGAATACACGGCGACAGTTTTAATTCCCATATCCCTACATGCTCGGATAATTCGGAGGGCTATTTCGCCTCGGTTAGCAATTAAAACCTTTTTGAATTTTACCATTTCATTCTATTACTACGAGAGGAGTGTCAAATTCAACAATCTCGGCATCTTTTATTAAAATTTGACGAACTGTTCCCGCTTTATCAGATTTTATTGGATTAAATGTCTTCATAGCCTCTATTAAACAAATCGTGTCGCCGATATTTACAGAACTGCCAACGGTTATAAATGGTTTTGCCCCAGGCTCTGGTGCAAGATATGCAACACCAACCATTGGCGATTTTATAGCATTAGCAAGTGGTTGAACCTCGGGTTGTTTTTGTTCCTGTGTCGCTGGTGTCATAATTGGAGCACTAACTATTGTTTGTGTTGGGATATTTTTACCGGTTTTTGATAAATGAATTTCTTTTTTCCAGATACCAAATAAAAAACTATGTTCAACTGTTATTTCTGCAAGTCCGAGTTCATCCATCGTCTTTGATAATTTTTCAATACCATTTTTTAGAGACATTTATTACTCCGATTTTTAGGTTATTTGTTCTTATTCTAATTATTTTTATCTGTTTGTCAATCTGTTATTTTTTTCTTTTAGTTTTCCATAAATATACACCGAGGTATCCAAGCCCAAAAAATACACAGAATAATATCAATTTATTTAATGTTGATAGTCTTGTGTTTGCGGATTCCTTATTGTTTTGTTCAATTTGTTCTGTTGCTGGTTCTTCAATTTTTTGCTCTGTCGTTTTGGTTGTTTCAGAGTTGCTCTCTTCTTTGCTTAAATAATTTTTAATCACATTTTTAACTGGTTCCCCAAATCCCTGAATACAATGATCGTTTATTACCATTACAGGAACTCCGTTTGATTTTAAATCACATTTTTTGGCCGTCTCAAAAAACTTTTTCTGATTTTCTTTAATGCCTACATTTATTTCATTCAAATCAAATTGGTATTCTTTTTTTAAGTCTCCTTTGATAAACTCAAGAGCATGGTGGCAATGTGGGCATGTCTCTAAATAATATATCTTTATCTCATTTTTCGCAAATGCTGGTGTTGATAAAAATGCTAGTGCAATTATTGTTTGTAATTTTTTGAACATATTTTTTCCTTTTATTTTTTTCACTTTCATTGGAAGTTTGACATCTTTTATATTTTTAATCAAGTATTTTGTTGAAAAAAAAAATTGTTGTTATATACTCTTATTAAAACAAATAAGACAAAGGGATTGTTATGAATAAAATTGGTGTTATCGGCGCAGGGGCTTTTGGAACTGCTTTGGCAAATGTTCTTGGAAAATCTGGAAATGTGGTCTTGCTTTTTGATACAAATAAGGCCGTTATTGATGATATAAATAAAAATCATAAAAATTCTGCCCATTGGCCAGATCTTTTGTTGAGTAAAAAAATTAAGGCTGTTTCAAATCTAAATGAATTGGCTGAATTAAATACTTTACTTATCGCTGTGCCTTCTTTTGCTTTTAAGTCTGTTGTTGAATCTTTGGAATCTATTCGTTGGCACGGAAATCTTTTAATTTGTACAAAAGGAATTGATGTAAAATCTGAAAATTTTCTATCTTTTATCGCTGGAAAAGATTTATTCCCTTCTGAAATTGCTGTTCTAAGTGGGCCTTCCTTCGCAAAAGAGGTCGCAGAAGGTAAATTCTCTTTATTCACTTTTGCTGGCTCGGAAAAGTTTTTTAAGTTGTTAAAAAACTTTATAAAAGATGATAATTTCGCCCTTACTAGAACTGATGATTTAATTGGAGTCCAGTTCGCCGGAACTTTCAAAAATATTATCGCCCTCGCTATGGGTATTCTCGCTGGTAAAAAAGAGGGCGAAAATGCTAAAGCCGCTTTCTTTACTCTCGCTTTTTCTGAAATGATTCGCATCGGTAAGGCTTTGGGGGCAAAAACCGAAACTTTCAATATGAGCGCTGGTATCGGTGATCTCGTTTTAACTGCTACTAGCGAAACTAGTCGTAATTTTAAGTGCGGGCTCAATCTCGCTTCTTCTAATAAGAATTTTTCTAAAGAAATACTCTGCGAGGGAATTGAGGCTTTCCCCGTAGTAGAAAAAATGGCTAGAAAAAAAAGAATTCAATCTAAAGTTCTGGATTTCTTGAAACCTTATATTCACTAATTTATTTGAAAAAATCTATTGACCTAGATAAAAATCTTTTCTATAATCTTTTATGTAGGAATATATAAAAAAGTCTTGACAAAAAAGTTTAGATTTTTTAATATGTAAGAGAAAATATGTATAAAGGTGTTATTATGGCTAAAATTAAAGGTCGCGAAGGAAAGAGATTGGATTCTAAAAAATATGATGTAGCCGGCGAAAAAGTAAGGTTATATTGTAAAGGTCCTAATTGTTCTAGACAACGTATTGATGCCAAAGTCGTTGATATTAATGCTTGGTTTAAGAAAATTAAAGATGCTAAGGATTCTGTCTCGGATGCTAAACTCAAGTTGCATTGCGAAGGTCCTGACTGCTCTAAAAAAAGTGTTGATATTAAAGTTAGTGATGTTAAAAATCTTTTCAAAAAGGCTAAAACATCTGCTAAAGTGGCTTGAAACTAAAAAGAAAAAGGATAAATTATGTTTGTTATTTTACTAACTCTCTTGGTTGTTGTTGCGGTCCTTATGATCGGTGTTATTTTAATCCAAAAATCAGAGGGCTCCGGTATGTCTGGAAGTTCCGCTGCGAGCATGTTCGCTGGTATTATGACTGGTTCTAGTGCTGGTAATTTTTTAACTAAATTTACCGCTATTTTGGCTACTTTGTTTTTTGTTTTATGTGCAATACTTGCTATCGTTGTTTCTAGACAAAATGTTAACGATAATACTTCTGAACTTCGTAAGGAATTGGTCGCAGAAGAAGTTGTTGAAGAAGTTGAATCTGTTGATGTTAAAACGGCTCCTGCCGAACCTGTTAAGGTTAAACAATCTGTTCCTGAAAATTAAAAATTTTACAGAATTTCGCCCCGCTTTTATGGCGGGGTATTTTTTTTCTTGACTTTTACAGAGAACAAAAGTAGAATATATTAAAACAAAGGAGGTTATTTTGACACCTAAACAAGCACTTTTATTAAGTTTTATTGAAAAATTTTTGGCTGAACACGATGGAGTTTCTCCTTCTTTTGAGGAAATGAAGGTCGCTATCGGACTGAAGTCTAAGTCTGGAATTCATAAATTAGTTTCTTCTCTTATTGAAAGAGGGTATTTGGAGAGCATTCCTAATAAGGCTAGGGCTTTGAGGGTTTTGAAGCCCGTTCCTAGAACTAAAAAATCCGATTCGCTTAAGGTTGCTGATTGGATTGATGAAAATCACCCCGATGTTCGTCAAATTCCTATGTATGGTAAAATTGCGGCTGGAACTCCTATACTTGCTGTGAATGATAATCCCGATACTATCCCTGTTTTTGGGTTGCCTTCAAATTATGGTGATTTTTATGCTCTTACTGTTGCTGGCGATTCTATGATTGAAGCCGGAATTTTTGATGGCGATACGGTCGTCGTTGAATCTAGTCAAGAAATTGGTCCTAGGGATATTGCGGTTGCTTTGGTTGATGGAGAAGAGGTTACTCTGAAATATATTAAAAGAGTAGGAAGTTCGGTTGTCCTTGTGCCTGCAAATAAAGATTATCAAAATAGAATTCTTGATGCGAGTAGGGTGAAAATTCAAGGAAAATTAGTCCAATTGATTAGAAGTTATTAGAAAATTTTGTTGACTGTTAGATTGGATTCCACGGCAGGCGAAGCCTGCCTCTGAATGACAGGGTGGTGCTAATTGAGCGGGTTATGATAGCGGAGAGTTTATAAGGAAGGATTGACACCCCCTCCTGAAATCGCTGTGCGATTTCGTCCTCCCCCGCCTTGCGGTAGAGGGAATAAGGAAGGATTGACACCCCCTCCTGA
>CAZEWI010000050.1:0-5594 GCA_964514455.1 uncultured Bacteroidales bacterium
TTTATAATGGTGGGTGATTACGGATTCGAACCGCAGACCCTCTCGGTGTAAACGAGATGCTCTAACCAGCTGAGCTAATCACCCTTTTAACTTAAAAGTGTCTTGATTATATACAATCTTTATAAAAAATCAAGAAAAAAATTCAAAATCTTCTTGCTTTTTCAAAAAAAACTATTTAGAATATGCTCGCACGATAAAAAATGTCTTGATTTTCTTAAAATCTGTGTTATTTTGACACAGAACTAGACGATAGGGGTGTAGCTCAGTTGGTAGAGTAGCGGTCTCCAAAACCGTTTGTCGAGGGTTCGAATCCTTCCGCCCCTGCCACTCTAAACCCTGAAAATCCTAGACAAAACAACAAGGATGCTATATGAAAAAAATTTTTACTTTTATTAAACAAGTGCGTGCAGAAGCAATGAAAATCATCTGGCCAAATCGCGAGACAGTGATTCGTTCTACTATTATGATTATGGTATTTGCAGGTCTTGTTGCTTTGTTTTTGTTCGTCATAGACTGGATTTTGAATCTTATCGTCAATTGGATTTTTTAAGTAAAGGACTTCGTTATGGAAAACAATAATTTCAAATGGTATATTTTACATGTTCAAGCCTCCTGCGAAAAGAGGGTTATTGACGCTCTTCATGAGAAAATAAACGCTACTCAAATGAATGCTTTATTTGGTGATATACTTGCCCCTACTCGTGAAATAATAGAGGTAAAATCCGGAAAAAGAGTTAAATCTGAAAAGAAAATCTTTCCAGGTTATATTGTAATTCAAATGGTTATGAACGATGATACCTATGGATTGGTCCGCTCTATTCCAAAAATTCTTGAATTTCTCGGAACAAAAGCAAATCCTAGGGACAAGATTATGAGCAAACCTATTCCTATTACTCAGGAAGAAGCGAATGCCTTATTAAAACAAATTGAAGAAGGTGGTGTTGTTCAAGACATTACTTTTGATGCTGGTCAAGAAGTTAAGGTTATTGACGGCCCTTTTGCCAGTTTCAATGGTGTAATTGCCGAGGCTGACAATGTAAAAATGCGACTAAAAGTTACAATTTTAGTTTTTGGTCGTGAAACTACGGTTGATTTAGACTTTACACAAGTTGAAAAAATCTAACCGAACCAAACCCGTGGCGGATTGGCCAAAATCATACCACGGCTCCACTAACTGCTATAAATAAAGGAGAATATTATGGCAAAACAAGTAAAAGGATATGTCAAACTGACTATCATTGCTGCAAAAGCAAATCCTGCCCCTCCAGTTGGTCCTGCTCTTGGACAACAAGGATTGAATATTCAGGATTTCTGTAAACAATTTAACGATGCAACTAGTTCTATGGAACCTGGCACACCAGTTCCTGTTATAATTACTGCATACGAGGACAGAAGTTTTACATTTATAACAAAACTTCCTCCTGTAAGTCATTATATAAAGAAAGCATTAAACTTAAAATCTGCCTCTAAAAAACCAGGTAGAGAAACTGCTGGAACTATAACAATGGATCAAATTCGCAAAATCGCAGAACAAAAAATGCCTGACTTAAACTGCACTTCTGTTGAGTCCGCAATGAATATCGTTGCAGGTCAATGCAGATCTATGGGCATAAAGGTAGAGGGGTAATAAAATGACATTCTTATCAAAAAAAATGAAGGCCAGACAAGCCACTCTTGATAAAAACAAGATTTACACAGTTGCGGAAGCAATTGCTGTTATAAAGGAAAATGCATCTAAAAAATTTGATGAAATGCTAGAAGTAAGTATCAAACTTGGTATTGATGTTCGTAAAGCAGATCAAAATGTTCGCGGAATGATATCTCTTCCAAACGGAACAGGTAAAACAGTTCGTGTTGCTGTTTTCACAAAAGATAAACAAGATGAAGCAAAAAAAGCTGGTGCTGACATCGTTGGAGATATGGATTTAATTGAGAAAGTTTCAAAAGGATTTCTTGATTTTGACCGTGTTATAGCGACTCCTGATATGATGCCTAGCATGTCAAAAATTGCCAGAGTTTTAGGACCAAAAGGTTTAATGCCAAATCCAAAACTCGGAACTGTTACAAATAATGTTGCAAATGCTGTTAAAGAAGCCAAGGCAGGACAAATTGAATACCGTGCTGAAAAAGCGGGAATTATTCATGCCGGAGTTGGAAAAGTTTCTTTTGATTCTAAAAAATTAGAAGAAAATGTTATGGCATTGGTTGATGTTTTGAAAAAAGCAAAACCTGCTTCATCAAAAGGACAATATATGCTATCAATGGCAATATCGTCTACACAAGGACCTGGACTGAAAATAGATTATAAAAATCTATAAAAGTTCAACCCTGTCCAAGACTGTCGGTGATTGAAAAATCTTAAAGCCTAGACGCCAACATAGACACGGGAGAGGAAATAAAAGCCACTCGCGGGACAGGAAAAACCCCGAATAAAATCGGGAATTTAACCAAGGGGAAACCCTTAACTAAGGCGGAGAAGAAAACATGAAACGTCATGAAAAAGAAAATCAGGTTTCTGTTTTAAGCGAGAACATCAAAAAGTCTGATGGTATTTTCGTTATCCAAAATAAAGGATTGAAAGTATCTGAAATGACTGATTTGCGTCGTGAACTTGCTGGAACAACCCATCTTGTAAAGGTGGCTAAAAACCGTCTCATGCGTTTGGCATTAAAATCTTCATCATTTGAAGCAATCTCAGATATGTTTGCTCAGCCAACTGCTGTAATTTTTGCTAGCGATTCTTTAGGAACAACTAAAGTATTGGCAAAATTTGCAAAAGATCACCCATCACTTGAAATTGTTGGTGGATGTGTTGGAAATGATGTATTAGATTTGGCTGGCGTCATGACTATGTCTAAACTCCCATCACGCGATGAAGCTCGTGCAATGTTGGTTCGTTTAATTACAGAACCTGCATCTATGATTGCTCGTGTATGCAATGCGTATGGAACAGCCGCTTAAACCTGTTTTAAGATAAGGAGTAAAAAAATGGCTAACTTAGAAAAAATCGTTGAACAATTATCCGAATTGACTGTAGTTGAAGCGGTTGAATTGTCAAAAATGTTAGAAGAAAAATGGGGCGTATCTGCCGCAGCACCTGTTGCTGTTGCTGCTGCCGGAGCCGCACCTGAAGCTGAAGCAAAAGATTCATTTGATGTAATCTTGACTGGTGCTGGAGCAAATAAAATCGCGGTTATTAAAGTAGTTCGCGAAATCAATCCTGCTCTTGGACTTGCTGAAGCAAAGGCTTTCGTTGAATCTGCACCAAAAGCAATCAAAGAGAAAGCAAAGAAAGATGAAGCCGAAGCAATTAAAGCCCAATTAGAAGCGGCTGGTGCTACGGTAGAGGTTAAATAAGACCTCAACACTATCACAGGATTGTATGAAAATACAATCCTGTAAATCTATTAAAAGAGACACAGAATAAAGCAAAACTAAACATCGGGGGATATAAGATGGCGATTGCACAAAAAATCAGAAAAAGTTTCGGACGCAGCACATTATCAGCACCACTTCCAAATTTAATTGAAATTCAAGAAAAATCTTATGCAGATTTTTTACAGGCTGATGTTGCTCCTACTAAACGTAAAAATCAAGGACTTCAAGCAGTTTTCAATAATGTATTTCCAATTCATGATTATAACGGACTAGCAGAAATTGAATTTATTAGTTATGAATTAGATAATACAAAATATACTGTTGATGAATGTATTGTTCGTAATGATACTTATTCAACTCGTCTTCGTTTGAATTTAAGAATGATTTTATGGGATATTGATTCTACAACTGCTGAAAAATCAATTAAAGATATTAAAGAACAAACTATATTTATGGGTGATATTCCTTTAATGACAGACAAAGGAACATTTATTGCTAATGGAATTGAAAGAGTTATAATTTCTCAAATGCACCGTTCCCCAGGTGTTGTATTTTCCCTAGTGAATGCAACTAGTTCAACCCCATCAAACCAAGTTTTATATAGTGCTCGTATAGTTCCTTCTGAAAGAGGATCTTGGGTTGATTTTGAATTTGATTCAAAAGATGTTATAAATGTTCGCTTGGACAGAAAGAAAAAAATTCCAGCAACTGTTTTATTCCGTGCTTTGCCAAATAAAGCATCAGAGGAAGCATTCAAAAAGAATCCTAAGGATTCCAAAGTTGTAGGTATGTCTGATGAAGAAATTTTATCCGAATTTTATAAAGAAATAAAATTAGAAAAGGCTGGAAAATACTGGATTGGAGATGTTTCGGTATTCAAAGATTTTCCAAACTATCGTTTAAGTTTTAGTTTATTAGATACTAAAACATATCAAGTGTTTGCAAATAAAGGCGACAGATTAAATCCTAGAAAAGTTGAAAAACTTCTTAAAGATCATAAACAATTTGCAATCACAAATGAGTCTTTACTTGGAGAGTTTATATTTTCTAATGTTGCAGAACTACAATCTGGAACAGAAATCACAGAAGAAATTTTGCACAATTTAGAAACTATGGGTACAAATAAAATATCTTTAATTTCTATTGACCATATGTATTATGGAACACATATAAGAAATACTCTTGTTGCAGATAAAACTAAAACAAGAGAAGAGGCATTAAAGGAAATTTATAACATAATTCGTCCTGGTGATAAAACTAGTTTTGAGGGTTCTGTTGTATTCTTTGCTAACTTATTATTTAATGAAAATTATTATGATTTATCAGCAGTTGGAAGATTCAAAATGAATTCAAGACTTGGATTTGATATGAATATAGATTTTGAAAAAGAAAATATTTTAACAAAAAAAGATATTCTTGCTACGATAAAAGTTCTTGCAAATATTAAAGACAATAAAGACACAATTGATGATATTGATCACCTTTCAAACCGCAGGGTTCGTTCTGTTGGAGAATTATTGGAAAATCAATTTAGAATTGGTTTTGCTAGAATTGAAAGAAGTGTTCGCGAGCAATTAAGCAGTCAAAATGTTGCATCATCTGAACCAAAAGATATCATAAATCCAAAACCAGTTATATCTTTAATAAATGAATTTTTTGGAACTTCACAATTGTCTCAATTTATGGAGCAAAAAAATCCATTAAACGAAATTGAACATAAACGTTTAATTTCAGCATTAGGACGCGGTGGATTAAACAGAGAACGTGCTGGACTAGATGTCCGCGATGTTCATCCTACTCATTATGGTAGAATCTGCCCTATTCAGTCTCCTGAAGGACAAAATATCGGACTTATAAATCGTTTAGCGATGTATGCAAGAGTAAATCCTTATGGATTTTTAGAGACTCCATACCGAGTTGTAAAAAATGGAAAAGTTTCAGATGAAGTTGTTTATTTAACAGCATCAGAAGAATCAAATCATGTTATAGCCCAAGGAAACACTCCTTTGAATGCGAAAAATGAAATTGTAGAAGATATGGTTACCGCTCGTGTTGATGAAGAGTTCAGTTTAGTTGATAAGACCAGAGTTGATTTAATTGATTATTCACCAAAACAAATTGTTTCAATTTCAACAGGTTTAATTCCATTCTTAGAAAATGACGATGCTAACCGTGCATTGATGGGATCAAACATGCAGAAACAGGCTGTTCCTTTG
>CAZEWI010000051.1:0-660 GCA_964514455.1 uncultured Bacteroidales bacterium
CACCGCATGGTGGATGGGGTATGGGATCAGAACGATTTGTAAAACAGTTGTTGGGCCTGCCATCCCTGCGCGAGGCACAGTTCCTATTCCGTGGACCAACGCGGTTAATGCCATAAAACAACCCCCATTTTGGGGTTGTTTTAATAAGTGTGACTATGGCTATTTGGGCGGTGTATAGAAATAGTGACAATATTCGAATAATTGCTGATTTTGCATATATACCAGAATCACAAATAACAAAAAATCCCGCAGTATTGCGGGATAATTTTATTAAAAAATTAAGTAATTTCAATTACTTAAATGATTGGTGGGCACTACGGGATTCGAACCTGTGACCCAATGATTAAAAGTCATTTGCTCTACCAACTGAGCTAAGTGCCCGACTATCTTTACAATGGAGCAAGCGACGAGGCTCGAACTCGCGACCTCAACCTTGGCAAGGTTGCGCTCTAGCCAACTGAGCTACGCTTGCGATAACCAGATAAACATTTTATAACTATTTTTTTTAAAATGCAAGTATTTTTTTATATTTTTAATTATTTTGGAAAAATTAGACCAATTTGACAGGATTTCCAAAGTATTACATCTATATACCCCTTTGGATAACAGGAGAAGTATTCTAATTGGTTAAACATATTATCACAGCATTCTTTAACCTGC
>CAZEWI010000051.1:670-5377 GCA_964514455.1 uncultured Bacteroidales bacterium
TATTCAGAGGATTTCCTATCAGTCCGACCATTTCCGAATTACCAGAAACACAGACTCCGAGCCTTTGAATCCAAATATCATATTTAACCATATTTTCTCCGAGATTTCTAGCCAAATGATTCGCTGTTATATTTCCTATGTGAGGCAATTTTCTTAAAAAATCCAATTTTTCATCAAGGTTATTTAATTTATAATAATCATCTCTGATTTGCTCCCTGCTTTTCCAAACTTTTATTATAGCATTTATTTTATTCCTATTCCTAAAAATACCAAAAAGCGAATCAAAATCACCAACACCGAATTTAAGCATAGATTTTATTTCTTCAAATTTCTTTTTAGCCGTCCTTTGAGAAAATCCACCTGCCAAAATTACATAAATAACCTGCTCTGCAAACTCATCTGGACTAAAATGAGAGTCTTTATCAGACAACCTATTTTTTATAATTTCAAAAGACTCACAGTCTGAATCATTTCCAGTTGAAATGAGTTTTTTCTCTAAATCAAATAGCCAATCGGCACTAATAATTATTTTTTTATATTCCATAATTTTTAACCTTGAAACTAATATATAACAAAAATTCAAAAAATCCAATAGACTTTTTATTTTTTTAGATTATAATGAAAAAGGTAATCAAAAGAAAGGATATAAAAATGGTTTTATCAAGATTAGAAATACCTAAACATTCCGGAGAAATGACTGCTATTATTGAGGTTTCAAAGGGTGGAAATACAAAGTATGAAATTGATAAACTAACTGGTCTGCTTCGTGTTGATAGAATCTTACATACTCCTATGGCCTACCCCGTTGATTATGGTTATTTCCCAAATACTCTTGGAGATGACGGAGACCCATTAGATGCAGTTGTTATTTGCAATGGAACACTTCGTCCTGGAACAATCATAAGTGTTCGCCCTATCGGAGCATTAAAAATGGAAGATCAGGCTGGAATGGACGAAAAAATAATCTGTGTTCCCATTACAAAAGTTGATCCTTTTCATAAAGATACTAATGAAGTAAAAGATTTACCACCTATCTTAAAGGCACAAATTGAGCACTTTTTCAAACACTATAAAGATTTAGAACCAAAAAAATGGACTAAACTACACGGCTGGGCAAACTCAAAAGAAGCAAGGAAAATTATTGAAAAAAGTATAAAAAAATATAAGGAAACAAAAGTATAAAATCGCGGGCGTAGTATAGTGGTAGAACGAAAGCTTCCCAAGCTTTAGGCGAGGGTTCGATTCCCTTCGCCCGCACCATAAACAAAAAGGAACTAAAATGGATATAAAAGAAATAGCAAAACATGTAATGGATACCGAAATTAAAGGTCTTACAGAACTCCGTGATTACATACTTCAAGATGATAAAAACTTTCATAATGCTATTGATTTACTTGTAAATCGTAAAGGCTCAATTATTATTACTGGAATGGGCAAAAGCGGTCATATTGCAAAAAAAATTGCTACAACTATGACTTCCACTGGTTCTCATGCTTTATTTGTTCACCCAGCAGAGGCTTCTCATGGTGATATGGGTATGTTAAATAAAGATGCAATTGTTATTGCTATATCTAATGGTGGTGAATCAAAAGAATTATCAGACATTGTAAATTATTGTAAAAGATTTGACATTCCTCTGATTTCTCTCACTAGAGCAGCAGATTCAACTCTTGCAAAAAATGCCACAGTGTCATTAGTTATGCCCCCAGTTCCTGAATGTGGAAAACTTGGTAAGGCCCCAACAACATCAACCACTCAAACTATTGCTTACGGAGATGTTTTAACTATTATTTTAGCCGAAGCAAATCAACTGAATGCTGAAATGTATAAAAATTGGCACCCTGGTGGAAAACTTGGAGCATCTTTATTAAAAATTACAGAAATTATGCACTCTGGAAATGATATTCCTTTGGTTTATGAACACGATTCTTTTGAAAAGATTTTAGATGTTATGGCTCGCCCTGTTCGCTTTGGTTGTGTCGGGGTTATAAATAAAAATTCTGAACTCGTCGGAGTATTTACAGATGGAGATATTCGTCGCAGTATTCATAATAATTTACTGACAAAAACGGCATATGAAATTATGAAAAAGAATCCTATTTCAATAAATAAAGAAACTCTGGCGACAGAGGCTCTTCGTATTTTGAATGAAAATAAAATTCAAACTTTATTTATTTTAGATAATAAAAAACAACCTGTCGGAGTTGTTGGATTTCACGACTTATTAAAAGCAGGTGTTTTATAATGAATAAAAAATCATTTTTATTAGGAAAAAAAACTAAATTAAGAACAATCGGGTACTTATTCGCAATAACTCTACCAACAGCAACTGCGGTTGCTTTAACTCAGATACCTCTCATTAAAACAATCAACAAAATTCAGTCTGTTATTGCATATGATTTAACAAATATAAATCCAGAAGTGGCATACTACTGTATAAACGGAATCTATATTATTGTAGGAATTAGCATTTCTGGACTTGTTTGTGAGAAACTAAAACAAAGAAACAAAAATCTATAATTCAATCAAATTATTTTTTGCGATTTTATCAATACCCATCAGAACTTTTAATAAATCCGGCATATCTGATAATCTTATCATATTTGGGCCATCACAAGGTGCTATATCTGGATTATCATGAGTCTCTATAAATACTCCGGCGACTCCGACTGCAACCCCTGCTCTTGCTATAACAGGAGCAAGTCTTCTATCTCCACCAGATGTACAGCCTCCACTGGCAGGTTGCTGAATGCCGTGTGTAGCATCTATAATAACTGGAACATCAAAACTACTCATCCATGGTATAGATCTCATATCTACTACAAAATTATTATAACCAAATGATGAACCTCGTTCTGTTAGCATAACTTTATCGTCTCCACTATCGTAAATTTTTCCAAGAGATGATTTCATATCCATAGGAGCACTAAATTGGGGTTTTTTAACATTTATAACCTTTCCTGTCTTGGCCGCAGCAACTAATAAATCAGTCTGTCTTGCTAAGAATGCTGGAATTTGTAAAATATCAACATAAGGTGCAATTTGTTTTGCTTGCTCTGGCAAATGAATATCTGTGACAATAGGACAACCAAAAGTGTCTTTAATTTCACTAAAAATATCTTTCGCTTGTTCTAATCCTATTCCTCTGCCAGATTTCAAAGAAGTTCTATTTGCTTTATCATAAGAAGTCTTAAATACGAAAGGAATATCTAATTCGTCTGTAAGTTTTACCAATTTTTCAGCCATCATCATAGCATGATCTCTGGATTCTAATGCACAAGGACCTGCAATTAAAACAAATGGTAAATCATTGCCAAATTCAACTTTATCACTAACTTTAATATGTTTCATTAAACTTTCTCCTTTTGCTAGAATAATAGCAATAAAATAAATAAAGTCAATAAGTTTAATAAAAACTTGACTTTTCTAAAAAATCAATATAAAATAGCCTTGCATTTCCCATGAATTGCTATCTAATAAAACAAATCGGGGCTTCCGTTTTGTACACCAACCGACGAGGGTTCGTCCATTGGTGATGCTTTCAGATATTTAACAAAACTAAAACAAAAGGAACTAA
The DNA here is from genome assembly GCA_964514455.1 of uncultured Bacteroidales bacterium. Lineage (GTDB taxonomy): Bacteria > Pseudomonadota > Alphaproteobacteria > Rs-D84 > Rs-D84 > CAZEWI01. The sequence continues at coordinate 4,248 of CAZEWI010000051.1, forward strand.
AAATGGCAGTTGTAATTCGCCTAAATCGTCAAGGAACTAAAAAACGCCCTTTTTATCACATCGTAGTTGTTGATAAAAGAGTCGCCAGAAATACTGGTAATGTTCTTGAACGCGTTGGAACTTATAATCCAATGCTACCAAAAGATCATGCTGATAGAATTAAAATGAAAACTGATAGAATCCAATATTGGATGAGTCAAGGGGCTAAACCTAGCGACAGAATATACAGTTTTCTAGTTAAAGCCAATCTTGCTGAAAAACGTGCAATTCCAGAACAGACTAAAGCACATTTACAAAAAGAAAAAACCGTTCTTCGTATTAAAGATAAGCAAGAAAAACTTGCTAAAATAGAAGCAGAAAAAAAGGCCGCTGAAGAAGCTAAAGCAGCAGCAGAAGCCGCTGCAAAAAATACTCCTGCCGAAGAAGTATCTGCTGAAACAACAGAAGAATCTGCTGAATAAAAATGCTAAATAAATCAGGATTTGTTTTAATTGGTAAAATTGCTATGGCTCACGGAATCAAAGGACTAGTAAAGATTCAATCTTTTACTAAAAATCCTGGTGATTTTGTTATCTATGGCCCTATTTTTGATGACAATCAAAATGAATTGAAAATCAAAATTGACCGAGTTTTACAAAATGGAATAGTCTTGTCTCAAATTGAAAATGTATCAGATAGAACTGCTGCTGAAAAATTGAGAGGACTAAATCTTTATGTAAAACGAGATAAATTACCAGAAACAGATAATACTGATTCTTTTTATGCTCATGATTTAATAGGCTTAAATGTTTTTGATGAAGACAATAATGACCTTGGCTCTGTAATCTCTGTTCAGAATTATGGTGCTGGTGATATTCTTGAAATTGGAGCAAAAGAAAATTCTAAACTTGTTCTATTTCATAATAACTTCGTAAAAAGCATTGATTTACAAAACAAAAAAATAGTGATATACAATGTCTAAATTTAACATAAACATTATTACTCTATTTCCTGAAATGTTCCCCGGAACACTCGGACACTCTATTGCTGGACGAGCCGGAGAAAAAAATATATGGAATATGAATATAGTGAATATGAGAGATTTTGGTATTGATTCTCATCAAAGTGTTGATGATTCCCCATATGGTGGC
>CAZEWI010000052.1:0-5253 GCA_964514455.1 uncultured Bacteroidales bacterium
AATCAAATATAAACCGGCAAAATTGTAGCCATAACGTTTAATATCTTTGCCGCGTAAAATTGGCCGTATAATTTCAGCCGATTTTGGATCCTTTTCTATTAGCTCATTTTTCTTTTCTTCGCTGATTATAAATGCTTCATTACAGCCCGTCTTTATCCCATAATTTATAGATATATCCCAATCCCTTAATGGGGTGCCATATTTTTCTATTTTTGCTTTGATGGATTGCTCTATTGGTGTCAATACAACCCAAGGATCAGATGTGAATTTCATCAGTTGTCCATCTTGATGGATTAAATTGCCCATATTTTCTAGGTCATCGTTTTTCTTTTTTGACCAACATAATGTCAATTCACTTTGCGGTGCCTTTTGAATTAATAAAATATTTGTATCAACTGTTGCACTTTGAAATATCTGCCCCCCTAGATCCAATAATAATTTTGGGTTATAATTCTCGCTAAATAATTTACGTGAAGTTTCGCCATAACCAGATCTAAGCCATTTATTGCTTGTAATATAGCATAAATGACCATCTGTTTTTAATAAATCCATACCGTGTTCATAAAATAATTGATATAAATCACCCATAGAATCGTAAGATTTAAAATTTTGATTTTGATAAACTTTTTGTATCTTTTGTCCTTTAAATTTTTGTAATTGTACATACGGTGGATTTCCAATAACTATATCAAAACCATCTTCCATTGAAAACATCCACTGCGGATCAAAAAATTCTGCGCTATCGGTCGGTTTATACGGACTCCAACGAATAAGTTTCTTTATTTCTTGTATATAATTATTATTTTGATTTTTATTTTGTTCAAAATCTATCTTTTGCTGCGCAAACCGAATATCTTTTGCTATTTTTTTTCGTTTTTCTGCATTTACATCTATTGTTAATTTTTGTTGTGACTCATCCGCTTCAAAGAGTTGCAATTTCACCGGTTGTACTATTTCTTCAAACTTAGCCCCTACATATTTTTTGTTTTCTTGTTCTAAAGATTTAATTTTATCTGAATAAAGTTTTATCACTTCTTGGTCTGGCTTTCCCATATTTTCAGAAACAAGCAATTCTATTTTATTACAAATACTCTCATCTTCTTGACGCAACTTCTTCTTTTCCTTATACGAACTCACCTTTATCATTTTATGTGAACGAATTTCTTTTAATTCTGCTTTTAATTTTTCTAAACGCTCGTCATTAACATTTAACCCCATAGAAACTTCTTTGTGTAATGATACCAATGTATTCGCTGCAACAAACTTCGTTTCCAAATTAGGTAGCGGGTGTATTCCATAATTGTCATTTTTAATATCTGTTTTTTCCTGATCAGCAATCAAAGACATAAAACAACGCAATTTTGAAATCTGTATTGCTATTGTCTGAATATCAACCCCATAGATACAATTTTCTATTAAATTCAACTTTAAATCATATCTTTCTTGAGCAGTCAAATTACCCTTAATCTTACTAACAATCTCAACGATACGATTTAATAACCCCATAGGGAACGCACCAGAACCACACGCAGGATCCAAAACTTTAATAGATTCCAAAGCAGACACAACGTTTTCAAGATATTGTTTATCGGCCTTTATTTCATCAGGAATTTCTAACAAAGAAATTATTTTTCTGGCTTTATCCGCATCATTATCTGTTTTTATTTCTAAATACTCTGCGATACTTTCATCTACCATATATTGCACAATTTGTCTTGGAGTATAAAAGCTTCCTGATTCTTTCCTTGCCGTTTCTTTAGTTTCTTCATTATAAGAACCCAGCAAATTTTCAAACACCTTGCCTAATAATTCAGGCTCTAAAGCGACTTCTACATCGTCAGGACTATTTTCTTCTATGGTCCAATTATATTTATTTAAAATGGTTAAAATACCGGTATCCGAAAAGAATAAATAGTTTGGAACAAAAGCACGTTTGTTTGGATCTCTGGAAAAACCATCATCTGTATCATGAATATTATCTACCAAACATTCAAATAACCCCCCGTTTAAAAAAGGAATTGTGTCAAATATTTTTTTAATTTCATCATGTGTTTTTAAAAACATTGTTCCGTTATTATTATCTCTGAACTCAGTTTTAATTTCGTAATCTTTATTTCCGTACATTCCCTTACTATCCGAGGCAAATTTACGATCAGGAATTTCACAATTAAGTGTTGCAAAGAATAAGTTTTGTAAAATCGCATTATAATATGAACTATCAGCAGAACTGTTCGGTTGAAAATCTTTTAATATTTCTTTAATAGATTCTTGTTGAAACAATTCTTCGGGAACAAGTTTTTTCTGTTTAACGAACCATACAAACATAAGACGCGTAATTAAACGAATTACATGTTCCTCAATTTTTGGATTTTTTCCGACAAATCTAATTTTTTTAACAGCTTCCTCATACCAAGAAAATAATTCTTTATAAAACTCTTTTGTTAAAACTTCTATAGAAAATCTTTCTGTTAAATCATCTATATTTTTTACTTGCCCTTTATCCTGTAAATATTGCCTTGGTGTTCTAATATGTTGATCAACCCCCAATAGAAATGAAAATCTTTTTGGATTTGATTTTTCAAAGTTTATCCCCCCTTTATCATCAATCTGAGGAGACATTTTCACAAATGAGAAACGCCATTTTTCAGTATTATTACGAGGCACAAAAGCTATTAAAGCATATGAAAACGCATAGTTTTTCATAAATTTAAAAATATCGCGAGATAAAGTAATTCTAGCATCACTTGTTGAATTGTGAAAAACTTCAAAAACATGTATTTTATTCAAAGAATCTGACTTGCCTATGCAGATAATGTCTATAAGTTTGCCACACCCTTCATATTTAGTTTCTTGAACCTGAAAATCATCTGGTAAAAAATGATCCAAAAAGCCCCTTCTTTTTTAAATCGGCTATTTTTTCCTCTACTTTATCAACGCCACTAAAAAGACTCATTTGACTATCGTCTTCAACCGATTCTTTTATTGAATCTATATCTGGCAAATGCCCCCGTTTAAAAATTGGTATAGTCTTTCTTTCTTTTATCCACGACATGATGTTTTCCGTATCATTTAAGATATTCTCTAACGAAAGTTTAAAGGCGTACATCGAACTTTCAAATCTATGGACCAGCAACCTGCGTATAAAATTACCCAACTGCTTTTGGGCTCCAGCAAAAAACTGCCAAGTTAAATCTTCAGCTTCTAACTGTTTCAATATATTATTTTTATGCTCATCTTTTGCATAATTTAAAGGCTGATAACGGGCCGCTTTATAAACACCAGCAGGAACTTCATCCACATCTGCCACAACATCAGTATCTTCATCCTTAGTTTTGTAATAAATGGAATTCAATGTTTTTATATACAAATTTCCAATTTCATTATTTAAATTATATTCCAAGGTTACAGGATCTTTTACGACAGGGAACTCAATATGTTGTTTTTTTAAATCATCTTGATATTTTTTTATCGCTTTTAAATCCATACGAGATCTGCGAATAACAACTGGAGCAATTATATTTTGTATCTTTTTTGATATGTTTTTTACATGAGATTTAAATTCATCGGTTTCTTTTCCGTCTTTTTTATATTTTTTAGCAATTTCTTTGTATTTTTTAATAAGCTCTGCAAATCGCTCCCCAAGATTATCAATATTTTTTAATGTAGACTTTCCTCCCATTTGAAACAACTGCAATAACGCATAAATATCTTCAGGTTTGTTATTATATGGGGTTGCAGTTAATAAAACTACCTTATTTCCAGCGCAAATTTGTTGTAAATCTTGATAGGCGTCTATTTTAGTATTCCTGTATCTATGCGCTTCATCAATAATCACTAAAAATTGTTTGTCTAGATCTGCAAACTGTTTAACGGCGTCTGCTGTCTTACCACTTGTGAATATATTTACATGATGGTTAAAATGAAATTCCTTAGCATAATCTTGCCATTGGGCTTCCAAATGAGGAGGAGTGATTATAATTACCGGCAATTCTAAATTATTTGCAATTGTAGACGCAATAATACTTTTCCCAAGACCAACAACATCAGCTATAATGACACCATTATGTCTCTCTATACGATCCAACCCCTCTGCAATAGCATCGGTCTGATAAGCCAAATCAGTTTTTGCATTATTTGTAATCTTTGACGGAGTCCTTATGCTATCCGTATCTATATTTGTTCTAAAAAATTCTTCTAAAACACGTAAATACACTTCATATGGGGTTGGTAATTTATCAATCCATATTTTACTAATAACTTTTTTTTCAAATTCAGCTACAGTATTTTGATCTACGATAATAGTTGCTTTATCCCAAAGTTCTTTAAAATACTTTTTCCCTTCATTATAATCTATATCATTAAAAACAACATTCAACTCATTTCGTTTTTTTAGGCCCTGTATTGAAAGATTACTTGAACCTATAATCATTTTTCCGGGAAGAGTAATATCTGTTTGGTCTTCATATTCAAACAAATACATCTTCGCATGATTTGGTTCATTTGTTTTTCTTATTTCTAACGTCCCATTTTTTATTTTTTCATAAAACAATTTAAAAGATTCTTGCTTTTCTTGCGTATCAAAAAACTCTGTATTTGTCCATAATTTAACAAAATTACTAAAAAAATCATCTTTATTTTTTTGTTTTGAAAAAAACTTATGTTCTAGCACTTCATATTCACGTATAGTATTCAATGCATCCACATCTACATCAAGACCAACCAATATATTTAGTTTTTTGTCACCTATTTTTTTATACAATTCTATAAATCCAGAAAAATAAAAATACCCAACTAGAAAACGAATATCTTTTGTTTTTGGCAAAGTCTGGTTAATAATTTCAGATAATGTACTTTCTTGATTTGTTATAAGTTTTCCAGACATCAGACTTTCCCCTTTGTTAATAGGTTAATATTCAAAACTATACTTAGTGGGATTATAAAAGTCCAGATGTTTTTACAAAATAAAGTAAAATCAATAGGCTATTAAAAAGAATCTGCTGGACTTTTGGTTTTTTATTTTCAAGATTGCCAATCAATAATCGCGGGAAGCCTAAAATCCGCAGGTTGTAACAAAAAAGGAACATAAAATGTCTCTTCAAAAAAAATACGCCCCATCTAACACACGACTACTCACAGAAAAAGAAGCCTCTTTACAACTAGGAATATCTCTTAACACTTTACAATACTGGCGATGCCACAAATCAGATAAATTACCTTATTATAAATTTTCTAGGAAAGTCCGTTATCGCACAG
>CAZEWI010000053.1:0-5172 GCA_964514455.1 uncultured Bacteroidales bacterium
AAAAACTATTGCCATAAAAAAAATAAGTATTATAATGAAAAAGATAACGGAGGAACTAACAATGAAAAAAATACTTTTAGTTACATTTTCAATTATATTTTCAAGTAATTTATATTCGGCAAATCTCAAACCATACTATGATGCAATGGATAAATGCGACAAGACCGAGGAAAAATATTCAAACGAATCCAAAATGACCAGCACAACAGATTTGAATAAACTTATGAATGGCACAACAAAATGTTATTATAATATAGCCGTCAATGTCATTGATACATTCTACAAAAACTCCGCACAAAAGATGAAATCCAATTTATCAGCATTTATAAAGACTTCATTCACATTAAACCAAATGATATACGAGAACCTTGATTCTTGCGAAGGTGATTGTGGCACACTAGCAACAAATATGACCTACGGGGCCAGTGCGAACGATGTAAAGAATCATGTAAAAACTATGTTATCATATATTGAAACTATGGACGAATAATTATCCAATAGTGCAGGTATTAGTAATAACTTTACAATTAGACCTAACTTTTTCAGCACCGCGATTCCAGCCTTTTTCAAAAACTTTTTGAGATGGATCGTTTTTAATAATTCTTTGTAAAACAGCCTTATGCTCATCAACATAATCATTGTATAAATCACCCTGATAGTTATTGATAGCGGTCAAAGTAGCCTGATCCATTTTACCGGTTTTTTTAACATCAAGTACCCGTTGTAAATCTTTAATAGCAGAGACCGGCCCTCTTCCAATACCAAAGCGAAATAACAAAGGAGCAATTTTAGGAGGTGCTTTATCAAACCCATATTTTTTATAATATCTTTGATAGTAAATATCTTTTGCTCCATCAGTAGTTAAATTTTTAATATCAACACCAGGATTTCCATTTTTAGAAATACCATATTTAGTTTCGCCACCTTTATCATTTATATGATTTACATAACCACCTTCTAATTGGAAAACCAGAATCATAGAGTTATCAAATTGGCAATCACCAGTAGCATGGAATTTGTATTTAGGATCTCCCATTAGAGTTCCTGATTGAGTATAGTTAAATCTACCATCAGCAGCCATCGGAGCGGAATTTATTTGTCCGACAACGGATTTTGTTTGTGTTTCAGTATTTTCCTGAACTTGAGTTTCTGAATTAAGATCCTCGCCATAACCAAAACTACCCGAGACGAAAGCATTATCATTAGAATAAACATTTAACAATTGTTTAATTTTTTCAGAACTAACTTCAATTTTTTCGCAAAAAACTGTTTCAAAAGGATTAGAGCCATAAAAAAAACTCATAACAGGAGTAATAAAAGTAGGCACAATCATAATCAAAATAAAGTTCTTAAAATTATTCATATAAGCGAATTTTGAATTAAATATTAAAGCAATTCCCCAAGCCCCGAGCAAAAGGGCGAAAGCGACATATAAAACATTTTGCATAAAACTAAAAAAGTTTCTAAAAGCAAAAACGAAACAAGTCGGATCAACAATACTAAAAGAGATACCATTTTGTCCGCGAATAACATCAACATCAAATCCTTGAGCGGTCAATATCTCCAAGATTTGAGAATCAGTAATAGCGAAAACTGATAGAGGAATAAAAGAAAATAAAAAACAAAATCCTAAAATTTTTCTCATGAATTTCTTGGTCTTAAAAAAGAAGGAATATCATCATCAGAAGATTCTTGTTTTTCAACCGAATCAAACAGACTCAATATATTATCTTCATTTTTAGATTTTTTAGTTGTTGTATTATTATCCTTAGGTTTTCTGCTAAAAATCATCTGTTGCCACCTAGACAAACCACTAGGTTTAGATTCTTCATCTTTAACATCAGATTTAACGAATTCAGATGCAAGTTCTTCAAGAACATCACCATCTAAATCATCATCAGGCTCATCTTGTTTCATAGGAGAGATGCCAGAAAGAACACTAGAAATTTCAATCCCAGAATCAACAATAATTTCTTCTGAATTTTGATTTTCATCATCGGATAAGTCATCATCAATATTATCAAGTTCTTGAAGTATATTTTCAGGACTTATAGAATCATCAACGACAACTTCTTGAACGACGACATCATCAATTTCAGGCTTTGAGTTTTTTTCAATTTCATCAAATTCATCAATTTCTTCATCATCAGAAGACTTATGAAATTCAGGATTTGAAACTATATCAAGAACAGAAACTTCTTGAACATTATTATCAACTACATCGTCCGAGGTATCATCTAAATCAGCAGATTTACAAGAAATTTCAGGACCATTTTCAGTATATTTAATTTCGCTATGCTCGCCATTATCGCAAATAGGATCTTGGATTACTTCTTCTTCAACAGAATTTTCATTAAAATCCGATTTCAAATCATCATCAAGGACACCAAATCCAGAGGCAATAACTACTTCTGAAATGTCAATAGGTTTCATAATATCATCGGAAGCCACAGGAACAGCAAACATAGCAATATCAGTTCCCCACTCCATTTTTTTACGAATTTCAGAAAAGACAGAATTGATTTCCGCCATAACTAAATTATCTCCGCCAGAGATATAAATAACTTTTGCTTTCATGATATTTCCCCTATATTCTTTAATTTTAGTTATTATAACACAAAATAGGTCTATTTTCTAGCATTAAAAATAAAAAAATAAAGAAAAGAAATAAAAAACTTGAAATTTATAAAAAAACATTATAGAATTGTCCTACACAGTCGGCTTGGTAGCTCAGTTGGTAGAGCAAGGGACTGAAAATCCCTGTGTCAGTAGTTCAATTCTACTTCAAGCCACCACTTATAAAAAAGCCACCTTTTAGGTGGCTTAAATTTTTAAGAAAAGACAAAATTACATTATAATTTGCCCTTGAATTTTAGAACCTTTAGGCAGCACACCAAAAGCACTTCCTTTTGAAACATATATATTGCCATTGACCAAAAGCCTACCACAGAATTTCAATTGACGAACATTACGAACAAAAAGATTTCCATTTACTTTAATATCACAAGGCAATTTATAAGAATACATATCTTCCAAATAAAGATTACCATTTATAACATCACTTTCAGATAGTCTATTAGTAACTTTTCTAGAAATAATAACATCTCCACTTAAAAGATTAGATTTTATCTGATTTTTATGAAAACAAGTATTTTGTTTAGGAGCATAAAAATTATCATCAACAACTTCAACATTATCCAAAACCTTTTGAACTTTAACTAATTTTTGATTTTGATTAGGAATAATAACAGGCTTAGATTTTCCATCAAGTCTAACTTTAGCGACGGATTTAGTATTTGAAACTTCTTGACCATTTACACGAACCTTAACTTTAGTAGTAACCAATGCTTCATGAACAGATTTTTTTTCAGAAACCACTTGAATTTTATCAGCGGACGAATGATTTTTCTTAATAATTTGTATTTGATGATCGGCAAAAAAGCAAATCAAGCAAAGTAAAATTATGACAAAAAATATAGCATTTATAATCCAAGATAAAGGGATTTTTCTAGATTTTTTAATTGTATTTTGTTCTACCATTACAAAACTCCTTGTTTTTAATAACAAGTACAATATAGAACATTTTTTTATTTTGTCAAGTAGAAACTAAATCAATTTGCTTGAAAATAAATAGCAACCTTATTTTCAGAGCCTTTGATACAATTATCGGACTTTCCTGAGTCATAATTATTAATACGAACTTTAGAAACAAAATCCATATTAGCGAGAGCGAAATAAGCACAAGTAGAATTTGAAACTCCGGAAAACTCTATTATATAACCAGAAGGATCTAAATCTGGCATAGCAATCATTTTTTTAGAAATACTAGTTTCTTCGGACTTCAAGACCCCTGCTTTAATTAAATAATTTGTATTCAAACCCGAGAACTCTCCGCGACCAGCGAACAAAATCTGAATATTTTCATTCAAAGTTCTTAAATCATCAACCATAATAAGATGATTTTGGTTATTTCTCACACTCTGGAAAAGCATAACAGCACTAACAGTTAAAAGCCCCCCAATAGCAATAACACCCAAGACTTCAATCAAAGTTCTGCCTGATTCTGTTCTGCGATTTGACATAAAAAACTCCTTATTTTACAAGAGATTATAGCATAAAATCAGAGATAAATCAAACATTAAAATTATTAAAAGCACTATAAACGACATTTTGCCGCCTCTGAGCTTTTAGCAGACAAGGCACCGCCATAATTGCCCCCGCAAGAGCATCTATAGCATCATCATAACCATCTTCACCTGGGACGAAATCCTTAAACTCCTGAATAATCAAGGACTTTAATAGAGACTTATGAATAAACAATCGCCCCGTGGAGAGTCTAGGCTCAATAGCCCCCAATATTCTAGAAACTTTACTTTCGTGATTTACGACTTTGTTTATAGAGATATTCATAGCCCTAGCCTCTGCTTCTTGGCGAATAATTTCTGGTAGAGCATTACCAATCCCATTTACTTCAACCGAGATAACATTGATTTTATTTTTCAGCATAAACTCAAGAACTTGACTACATTGCTTTTGCATAGGAAAAACTTCCTTGTCATCAACCGAGAGATAGATAACATTTCTGATAAAGACCTGCTTTTCATCTCTGTTAAAGAGTAGGAAAACACAAACACTGCCGTCAGCACCTTTTTTAGCGGAACTAGGATCCCAATAGAAAGCATAATGAGAAACAGGGAACTCGGCAATTTTGAACACAGTGTTCATATTAGAATATTCAATTTCCAGATTTCCATCAAAATGAATCAAAGCGGCAGGATTCAAGCGAATTTTTTCAAGAGAGACTGGAATCAACATCATTTGAGCGGTAAAAGCCCGCAAGCCAACGGATTGCTTCATTTTTTGAATAGCATTTTCGGAATACAATTCGGGCCAATTAGACCTTCCCGCCTCATCAAGAATAGGAATTTTTAACAAATCATAACCCAATAAAAACACATCATCATTCATAACCAAAAAACCCTTATAAAATAAATGTCATTTCTGACTTATTATACGATGTCATCCCGCATTTAGTTCGGAATCTCGTCAGCCATACACCACCCTGTCATTCAGAGACGGATTGAAAATCCGTCGTGGAATCCATTCTAAACATTCATTTTTCCCTCTCCATCGCCAGAGGGGGAGGACGAAATCGCCCTAGCGATTTCAGGA
>CAZEWI010000054.1:0-5013 GCA_964514455.1 uncultured Bacteroidales bacterium
GGCAGGCGAAGCCTGCCTCTGAATGACAGGATTTGTTAAATGATTCTAGTTATGAGGAGACTCCGCACTAAATGCAGAATGACAGCATAAATCGCAGGTGTGACAGCGGGGAATTTATAAGGAATTCATACTTATTTATTTTAATTATTAAATAAGATATAATTTATTTATCTTAGTAATAGAGGAGGTAAATTATGAAAGGATTAACAAATTACATTGCTTTACCATTAGTTATAATTGGAGCATTAAACTGGGGGCTCGTAGGTCTCTTCAAATTTAATTTAGTTGAAGCATTATTCGGAGTTGATGTTGCTCTCGTTCGCTTTATTTATATTTTGGTCGGAGTTGCTGCTGTTATAGTTATAGTAGATGAACTTGCAAAGAAATAAAAGTTGTTTGTCTGCTAAAAAGCCCTTTGTCTCAAGGGCTTTTTTTTATACCTTTTTACTCATTTGGTATGTTTTCATTAGTTTATATCCTTTGGAAAAGCCAATGTATTCTTTATTCCAAATTGTTTCATTTTTTTCGGATACTGAACTGATTATTATATCTTCAAATGGAGTTAAATTATTTATAGTGAGCAATGATGTTATTGTTATATAACTTGTTATTAAACTAAACGGAACTAGTAAAATCAATTTTCGCATATTCCCTCCTTTATTTGAAAAACCTCGCATTGTAAGCGTTTATAATCTCTTCCGGAGTATCTAAAATTTGAATGTTATACTCTGAAATGTTGTGTAAAAATCCCTCTTTTATCATATTTTTTAATAAGTCCCCAAATAAATTCCAATAGCCTTTCGTGTTTAGAAAATAAATAGCACGGTTCGTTTCTTTTATTTGATGCATTGTTAAAATATCTGTGACTTCATTGAGTGTTCCTATACCTCCTGGTAAAATACAAAATGCATCTGAAAGTTCTATCATTCGTGCTTTTCTTGTAAGTAAATTATTTGCTATTTCGGTTTTTATTTCCTTAATTGGTTTTTCTTTGCCTGCAATTAGTTTTGTAGTTATTCCAATTGCATCACCATTATTGTTTAACACGGACATAGCAACAGCACCCATTAGGCCAGTTCCTCCACCGCCATAAACAAGTTTAATGCTATTTTCTGCAAGAAGTTTTCCAAGTTTTGTTGCTTCTTTTTCGTAAATGGAATTATTTCCAAAATTTGCTCCGCAATAAACGGCCATACTTTTTTCTGTTTTCATTTTTTTCTCTTTTGTTTTCATTTCTATAATTATAGCACAATTCTTAGTTGATTGCAAATTAAAAATCCCCTTAAAACATAAGGGGATTTTTGTTTAACTAAATTAAATTATTTAGTTGTTTTTTTCTTAGCGGCTTTCTTTTCTTTTTGTTCTGCTATCGCTTCTCCAAGAATATCTCCGAGGACAGATCCAGAATCTGCACTAGTGGCATATTCCTTAACTGCTTCTTTTTCTTGTTTGATTTCGTAAGCACGAATAGAAAGTTTTGCAAGATTTTTAACACAAGATAAAACTTCTGCTGTAACAACATCACCTTCTTTGAATTTAGATGTATTTTGTTCTGCTTTTTCACGAGAAATTTCTTTCTTTTCCATAACAGCATCAATATCTCCAACTTTCAAATCAATATGATCCTCGGCAACAGCAACAACAGTTGCATCAACTACTACACCTTTTTTCAAAGATTTAGGTTTGGCATTATCTGAACCTTCGGTAAGTTGTTTAATACCCAAAGTAATTCTTTCTTTGTCTGCTGAAATGTCTAAAATTTTAGCAGATATTTCATTGCCTTTGCTGTATTCTTTGATTGCTTGTTCTGGTGCTATATCCCAAGATAAGTCAGAGATATGAACCATTCCATCAAGTTCGTCTGTCAAGGAAACAAAAAGACCGAATTCAGTCATATTCTTTATAGTTCCACTAACAATTTCGCCAACTTTATGTTCTTCTGCATATTTTGCCCATGGATTTTCAATACATTGTTTGATTCCAAGTGATATTCTGCGTTTGTCCATATCTATTCCTAGAACCATAACTTTTATTTTATCACCCGCTTTCAAAACTTTAGAAGGGTTGATATTTTTGTTTGTCCAACTGATTTCAGACATATGAACAAGGCCTTCAAGATTATTTCCTAAATCAATAAATGCACCGTAGTCTGTGAGAGATGATATTTTTCCCTCTATAATATCGCCAATTGAATAAGTTTTGCTGGCTTCTAACCATGGATCTTCTTCAAGTTGTTTCATACCGAGAGAAATTCTGTTTGTTTCACTATCAAATTGAATTATCTTTACTTTAATTACATCACCAATGGAAAGAATTTCTTTTGGATGATTTACTCTTTTCCATGATAAATCTGTAACATGTAAAAGTCCATCAACACCGCCTAAATCAACGAATACTCCGTAATCTGTGATGTTTTTAACTGTGCCTTCTACAACTGAATTTAATGTCAATTTTTTCATTATTTCTTTTTGTGCTTCTAAATGGTCTGCTTCCATTATCGCTCTACGAGAAACGATAGCATTAGAACGCAATGTGTCCATTTTTAATACACGGAATTTGTCCTTTAAGCCTACCATTGAATTCATATCGTGAATTGGACGAGTGTCGGCTTGCGATGATGGCATAAATGCAAATACTCCATTTATATCAACTGTAAATCCACCACGAACGGCTTCAATAATTGTTCCCTCGGGATCTTCACCGTTAGCAATAATTTTTTCCAATTCTTTCCAAGCCTTTTCAGCACGGGCTTTAGCATAAGAAAGAACCGCTGTCCCATCTTTAGATTCGTATCTTTCAACGAATACATCAATAATATCACCAACATTAGGTTTGTTTGCTCCAAATTCGCGGAGAGGAACTCTTCCCTCTGATTTTAGTCCAACATCAACCAATACAAAATCGCTGATTACATTTGTTATAGTTCCCTTTGTCGCGAAACCTTGGAGAGTCTCTTGTTTTCCAAGAGTCTTATTAAATAAGTCCTCAAATTTTTCGTTTTCAATAGGATTAAAAATATCTTTTGATAAATCTTTCATTTTAAATCTTTTAGATATTTGCCATAAGGTATTCTTAGGTCTTACGTGATTAGTTTCTGACGACTGTTTTTTACCTCACGTCCGATAAATGTCGCTTGTTTAGGGTTTGATTTTGATATATATTTTACAGAAAGTCAAGGTTTTTATTATCTTTTATTTTTATGTTGAAAAATGGTTTTTTTATTAGTAGAATGCTTTTGATAAAAAAATAAAGGTAAGGAAATTATGGCTAGTTATACCGTACTCGCAAGAAAATATCGCTCTCAAAATTTTGATGATTTAATTGGGCAAGAAGTTTTGGTTAAAACTTTGAAAAATGCTATTGATACAAATCGAATCTCTCATGCTTATATTTTGACTGGAATTCGGGGAACTGGAAAAACTTCTACTGCTAGAATTATGGCAAAAGCATTAAATTGCCTTGGAGAAAATGCTGATTTAACCGCTCCTACAACTAAGCCTTGTGGAGTATGTGAAAATTGTGTCGCTATCGCAAAAGGAACTCATATTGATGTTTTGGAAATTGATGCTGCTTCTCATACCGGGGTTGATAATATGCGCGACATTATGGATAATGCAAGTTATAGACCTACTAATGGAAGATA
Organism: uncultured Bacteroidales bacterium; assembly: GCA_964514455.1. Classification (GTDB taxonomy): domain Bacteria; phylum Pseudomonadota; class Alphaproteobacteria; order Rs-D84; family Rs-D84; genus CAZEWI01. Next base: position 3,644 of record CAZEWI010000054.1, read on the forward strand.
TAAAGTTTATATCATAGACGAAGTTCATATGCTTACTACTCAGGCATTTAATGCTTTGCTTAAAACATTAGAAGAGCCTCCTGAGCATGTTATTTTTATACTTGCAACAACAGATATCAGAAAAGTTCCAATTACAATTTTATCCAGATGTCAAAGATTTGATTTAGTCAGAGTTGATGTTGAAACTCTTAAAAAACATTTCTTCAAAATCGCAAAACTTGAAAATGTTGAACTGGACGAAATGGCTTGTGATTTAATTGCTAGATATGCAGATGGCTCGGTTCGTGATGGTCTATCTTTGCTGGATCAAGCAATTTCTCAAACAAATGGAAAAGTTACAGAAGAGGCTATTTCAAATATGCTTCAAAGAGCAGACAGGCATATACTTGTTCCGCTTGTTCAAAAAATATTGGAAGGGGATATTGATTCTGTTTTGAATATCGTAAATAACTCTTATTTACACGGTTCTGATTTAAATCTACTTCTTACTGATTTGATGGATGTTATTTACTGGCTAACTAGAATTGTTGTCGTTCCTAGTTCTATTAGTTCTGCAAATTACACAAATGAAAATAAAGATTTATTAAAAGATATTGCTTCTAAAACATCTATTGCTACCCTTTCAAGAGTTTGGCAAATGATGCTTCAAGGTGTTTCTGAAATGCAACTTTCAACAAATTCTAAACAAACTCTTGACATGCTTTTAATTCGTATCGTTTATATGACTGATGTGCCTCCTGTTAAGGATATCTTGGAAGAGTTGAAAAAACAACCCGTCAAAAATCTTGATAAAAATGAAACTAAAAAAATTGAAGAAAAAAAATCTGAACCAGAAATAAAAACAGAGGAATTAAAGCAACCTGAAAAAAAATTACCCGAAATTCACAATATCCACGATTTAACATCTTTACTTCAAGATCAAAAAGAATTGACTTTGTTGAATGATTTGAAAAATGATATAGAAATCGTCAGTATCGTTTCTGGAAATATAGAACTATTTAATCGCTTACAAAAATCCGATTTTGTTATGCGACTTAAAAAAGTTTTGGATAAAGCCACTCAAATTGATTGGAAAATTTTGTCTAAAACGGAATCTAAAGGGCAAACTACTATTGCTGAAAAAGAAAAAGCAATCGCAGATGAAGATCCTTTATTACAAAATGCTCTGGGCTTATTTTCTGGGGCTTCTATAAACAATATAAAATCAGGAGAATAAAAAAATGGATATGCAACAATTGATGAAACAAGCCCAAGAACTTCAAAAAAAAGTTTCAGAAGCACAAGACCACTTGGACAAAGTTAGTGTTAAAGGAATCAGTGCTGGTGGTTTATGTGTGGTAGATATGACTGGAAAATATGATGTCACATCT
>CAZEWI010000055.1:0-4918 GCA_964514455.1 uncultured Bacteroidales bacterium
TAAGACCCGACATTGACACCTTTTTTGAAAGCACTCATATGACCATAAAGAGTTTCGTATGTTCCGTTATGACGAATTCTAATGTAGTTTCCATAACCTCTGTCTCTAGTTTTTTTCACGATTTTACCAGCACCTGCGGCAGGAATAGGAGTTCCGGTAGATGCACGGAAATCAACACCACGATGAGCCCTAGTATAACCAAGCACAGGGTGTTTTCTTTTCAAATTAAATTTAGAAGTAACTTTGGCATTATTGATAGGAGTTTTTTTCAGAGATTTCTGAGCCCCTTTACCATTATCATCATAATATCCGAAATTTCCTTTAGTATTTTTATAGCGATACATATTTATATCACCAGTTCTAGCCCCATAACTTAAATAAACGATAGAACCAGTTCCGACGAAATAACCTTTTTCATTATAGTATTCTTCATACAAGACAGAAAATTTTTGTCCGACATGAACATCACGTTCAAAGTCAATATCAAAACTTAAAAGATCATACATATTGCTCAAAACACTCATAGGAATTTCATTTCTAACCCCAGCATAATAGAACGAATCTCCGGATTGAATTTCGCCATCTTTGCGAACGACCCGAACTTGCTTTTCGTTTTCAACAGTTTCAAGAATCCATAAATTTTTGTCATTTTTAGTAATGATTAAACTTTTCCAAGGTCCCTCTTCCAGAGTCAATTTATCAACAGACATTTTATCATCACTGCCTTTTGTAATAACTTTCAGAGTATCTAAATTAGGGCGGAGATGAGGGTGATCTGCTTTTTTCAATAAAGTTGCGATTTCGGCAGCATCTTTTCCCGAGACATTAAATTCCGACAAAATAGAAGACAAAGTATCTCCTGATTTAACTTCAACTTTTTCCTCTGTTTCACCTGTTATAATAGTAGAGACAGAATAATTTTCAAAATTATAGAACCCAAACAAACTTGTTAAAGCGAACAAAATAAAAAGTGTCAGCAAAATAATAAGCCAATTACGAATTCGCTTATGAGAAGTAAAAAAAGAAATGAGTTGTTTTATATTTTTCATGGCATAGATTATAACTTATTTTAGTTGGCTTTGTCAAGGACACTTTTAATCCAAGAAATTACGGACTCAATTCCAGATTGTCTTTGAAAACTAATTTCCAGATTCAAAGATTTTAACATAGATTGAATATCTAAATTTTTTAACTCTTCTAAGGACTTTCCGTTGATAATAGAAATTATAATAAAGATAATTCCAGCAACCATTTTAGAATCAGCAAAAGCATAGAAATAAAACTTATTTTCTATTTTTTGATAAGCCATATAGACAAGAGAGGCGCACCCTTTAATCTCCTCTTTTGAAAGATTTTCAGGAATAGGCTCTAAACTTTTAGCAAGATCTAAAACGACATCAAATTTTTCATTTTGACATGGCATAAAATCTAAAATTTTTTTAATTTCATCAAAGTTCATCACTACCACCCAGTATTAAAAAGATCCAACTCAAACCTAGCGTTATCGGACATTTTAGACAAATCCCAAGCCGGCTCCCAGACCATAAATATATTGATTTTTTTCAGCCCATCAATTTTAGAAATTGCTTCAGCGACCCAAACAGGAATTTCATCAGCCATCGGACAAGTCGGCGAAGTAAGAGTCATATTTACATCAACGATTTTTTTATTTATTTTAATAGAATAGATAAGTCCCATATCATAAATATTGACAGGAATTTCAGGATCATAAATTGTTTTAATAGCATCAATAACATTGGCCTCCGAAAAATCGGCAGACGAATTATTACCAGTTAAAGAGACATTCGGTTTTTTCATGACAGTTTTTTAATAGCCTTTTTAATTTCAGTAATTGCTTTCAGGACATCATTTTCGTCAGTCCCCAGCCCCAAACTAAAACGGAGCGAAGAATTTATTTTAAGATAATTATGAATCCAACCCGCGCAATGATTTCCGGCACGAACACAAACACCATTTAGCCCAAGCAAAGCAGCCAAATCCAAAGGACTTATATTTTTAACATTAAAAGCGATAACAGGCTCATTTTTAATATCAGGATTCAAGAATTTAATTCCTTTAATTTTTTTCAATTCAGCCACTAATTCAGCCGATAAATTTTCGGTATGACTTTTAATTTTTTTATAACCAAACTCAGAAATAAAATCAACAGAGGCACCCAGAGAAATTATTTGACTGACAGGCAGAGTCCCCGCTTCAAATTTATGAGGAGGATTTTCAAAAGCAATAGATTTTTCAGAAACCGAGCGAACCATACCACCCCCAAAAATAACAGGATTATAATCCTCTGGATTTTTGATATAAAGAACACCTACACCAGAATCAGCATATATTTTATGCCCAGAAAAACAAGCAAAATCAAAATCGGAAACATCAACTTTTTCATGAGCGACCCATTGAGCAAAATCCACAACCGAGATAACATTTTTAAGAATTCGTGATATTTTCTTTAAGTCCTGTTTAACACCAAAAGTATTAGACATTGCAGTAATACAAGCAACAGCGACATTATCATTTTTAACTTTCTTTTCCAAAGCGACCAAATCAAGAGTTCCATTTGAATTGATAGGACAAACCCACAATTTACACAGACCGAGTTTTGCGAAATTTTCCCAAACGAGCCTCAAAGAATGATGATCTAAATCGGAAACGACAACGATAGAATCAGGACTAATTTTTTGCCTAATCATCATAGCGGCCGTATTTAACCCCATAGTAGTTCCAGAATTAAAAACGATTTGATTTTTAGAATCGGCATTTATAAAAGAGCGAACAGATTCGCGAATCGTATCAATTTTAGCATTTGCATTATTTGCGATAGGATAACTTCCCCTACCAACAGGAGAATAGGAATTTTTTAAGAAATCAATTTCGGAATCAATAATTTTCAAGGGTTTCAAGCAAGATGAAGCCCAATCAAAGTAAGATAGATTAGGATTAGAAACAAACTCTGGAAATAAATTTTTATAATTTGACATCAACTATTGACTTTTATTTTTATATTTTCTATGATTTGATAACTCTGAATAAGGGTATCAATAAAAAAGGAAAAAAACAAGGAGAAAAAAATGATAATGTTAAACGACGAAAATTTCAAACAGGAAACTTCGCAAGGGCTAGTAATAGTTGATTTTTGGGCCAGTTGGTGCCCACCATGTAGAATGTTTCTACCAGTTTTTGAGAAAGTAGCATCAGAAATGAAAGATGTCAAACTTGCAAAATGTAATGTTGAAGAAAACCAGAGGACACCCGCAGAATTTGGGATTAGATCAATTCCAGCGATTCTAGCATTCAAGGACGGGGTTTTAATAGACACAAGAACGGGGGCTATGAGTGAAAACACTTTGAAAGAGTGGATAAACGGCCTCAAATAAAATACGACCCCTAAATATAAAAGGAGTTTATTATGCCAAAAAAACCAGATTACAAAACACTTGAATTGCCAGCAAATTATAAGCCAAGCAAAAAAGAAGAATATATGAGTCCAGAACAACTGGCTTATTTCTACAAAATTTTAATTGGAGAAAGGGCCGAGATATTGGGTGAAACGGACGAAGTTCTTGATGGAGTCCGCACTTATCAAAGTGACGGAACGGGTGCGGGCGATATAATAGATAATGCGCAAAACGAGACCCAAATTTTATCTGAAATCCGTTTTAGAGAAAGGGACACGAAACTATTAAAAATAATAGATGCTGCTTTGGACAGAATGGAAAAAGGAACTTACGGGTATTGTGTTATTACAGGGGAAAAGATTGGCCTAGATAGACTCCTTGCGAGACCAATGGCAACCATGACGGTAGAAGCACAGGAAGATTACGAATTAAAACGAGCCCAACGAGCCAACGCCTCCCGCTCCTAACCCAAAAAAAATTCATCTGTCATTCAGAGGCAGGCTTCGCCTGCCGTGGAATCCAATCCAACATTCAACATTCCCTCTACCGCTTGCGGGGGAGGACGAAATCGCCCTAGCGATTTCAGGAGGGGGTGTCAATCCTTTCTTATTCTCTCTACAAAAAAAACACCCCCATCTAATATTCAATCAAGAATTATAACAACAAGATATAACTACTACCATCTCTACCCCTTCCTTTTTAACTTGATAAATAAATAATTCAGACAATAACAAAAACACAGAAAACTAGTTGAAAATCAAAAAAAAATAATTATAATAGGAGAACAAGATTGGGTCATAGTTTAACGGTAGAACGCAGGACTCTGACTCCTTCAGTCTAGGTTCGAATCCTAGTGACCCAACCAAGAAATAAAAATTATGTAATAACATTTGTTGGCTTTATCAGCTTAAAGTAATTCATTTTAGAGATATACTCTGTCATTTTGATCAAAGCCCAAAATCCATTAAATTATTTAAGATACCGCTCATTTAGGGGGTTTGCTAAAAAAACAATCAATAATTATTTTTTTAGCAAACCCCCTAAAATAAAAAGGGTTGCGATTTGACTTTTAATTCCAATATGTTATAATTGGATGTCTAGATAAAATCAAACTTAATGTGTTGCGATTTGACTTTTAATTCCAATATGTTATAATAATGGGTGGTGTTGCTGGTCAAATGGCAGTGTTGCGATTTGACTTTTAATTCCAATATGTTATAATTTTAACCAACCCATTAGAAATCTTGCCCTTGTTGCGATTTGACTTTTAATTCCAATATGTTATAATGACAAAGAATGGACATTAAGCAGTAGAAATGTTGCGATTTGACTTTTAATTCCAATATGTTATAATATTCCATGACTACTTTACATCAGCATTACCGTTGCGATTTGACTTTTAATTCCAATATGTTATAATATACAATTCAGACATTAAACACTTTTGTGGGTTGCGATTTGACTTTTAATTCCAATATGTTATAATTTTAACCAACCCATTAGAA
>CAZEWI010000056.1:0-4913 GCA_964514455.1 uncultured Bacteroidales bacterium
TTTTTTGCCCCAACTTCAACAGGTGTTCCATGCTCATCTGCCCCACAAATATAAAGGACTTCATCACCTTTTGCTCTGCAAAATCTAGCAAAAACATCACTTGGTAATAAACAACCAATTAAATGTCCAAGATGTAATTTATTATTTACATAAGGAAGTGCTGATGTTATAAGTTGTTTCATTGAATGACTCCGGAATTTTTGGTTGGGTCACCTGGATTCGAACCAAGATAAAGAGAACCAAAATCTCTTGTCCTACCATTAGACGATGACCCATTTGAATCTTTTATAGTTCCTTGATTATAATATATTTTTTTCTAAAATCAAGTAAGTATTATAATTTTTTTAACTTTTTTTCAATGTTTTTAGTATTTATAAAGCCATCAGATTTTAATTCTAGTGCTTTTTTGTAATGTTTTTTTGCTTCATTTTTATTTTCTAATTCATAGTATAAATCTCCCATATGTTCAAATAATACTGAATTAGCGTCAGAAGCATTAGAAACTTTATTCCATATATTTTTAGCAAATTGATAGTCTTGTTTTTTTAGAGAAATATAAGCAAGAGTGTCCCAAAAAGCCGTATTTTGAGGGTTATTTTTAATAATAGAAGACATTAGTTTATCTGCTTCATCAAGATTTTTATTTTGTTTTGCCCAAACATACATTAAATCATTTATTATTGAAATTTCATTTGGTAAATAATAAAGAGCATCAAAAAGACTTATTTCAGATAAATCATTTTGATTATTTAGTAAATATAAATGAGATTTTAATTTTAATATAAGTCCCCTATTTTTATCTGATATTTCTTTGTTTTTACTTAAATTATTAAGAATATTAAAAGCCTCTTTTGTTTTATCGTCTTGAATATAATTAAAAACTAAATTAGTTATAGCAGGATAAAAATTTGGATTTTCTTTAATTAAATTATTTATTTTTTTATAACCACTATTTTTATTATTTAATATAAAATCTTTTTCAGCGGATTTTAATTGTGCAATTTCATATAAAAAAGAATCTTTTTGAATTTTTTCTATATTTTTATCAAATTCAACCCAATTGTTTTGATTAAAGAAATATAATGCTAAATAATAATAAGTAGGTGTATATTCAGGATATAAAAATTCCGCTGTTCTAAGTAATGTAAGAGATAAAATAGATTCGTTTGAATTATGATGAGATAAATAACTGATGATAGAAAATGCTAGATTTTGTTGAATTGTATTAAATTGATATGTTTTTTTTGTTGATAGATCAATTTCATCAATTGGAAAGTTTATATTTTCATTTATGTTATTATTTTTATAAAATGAATATATGTAAATAAAGTCATTTATATTTATATAATTTTCTTTTATTTTTTTGAAATATGTAATTGCTTCTTTATTGTCTTTGTTATAATTAGCAATCATTCCCAATTCAAAATTTTTCCAATTCTGAGATTCTTTAGATTCTGAAATAGTTTTTAATGCATTTTTATAATTATCTAATCCAATATCAGTCCATATTTTCATAGATGTAAAAATTTTTAATGGTGTATTAAATAAAGTCTGATTTATTTGATTAAATTTATTATCTTTGAATAAATATGAAAAATTTATAAAATATTCAAAAAGAGTGTCAGAATCTTTATTAAAAGTTGTGTCTTTACTATTAAAATTTCCAGATAAAAAAGAACTGATATTTATTAAAGAACTTATTGATTTTTCTTTATTTTTTACTTTTTCTAAATCTTCAACTTCTTTTGATAATTTGTTAAAATCTAGGTTGTATAAAGCATGTCTTGCAACTAAATAAGATCCATAGGGATTTCCATTTTGTTCAACAGGTTGTTGATCATATTTATGATTATTTAATCTGATTTGATTATAATAAATGAGTCCCGCAACTAGACTTGCCGGAATTATAAAATATAAAGAATATTTCTTGATTTTTAACATCGTGATTTTATAATACAACAGATAAATAAAAAAAGAAAGTATAAAAATGGAAAAAAAATTAGATATATTTTTAGAGTTGTTATTAAAATGGCAAAATACTATAAATTTAATTTCAGAATCTACAAAACAAGATGTTATAAATAGACATATAAGAGATTCGGAAAAATTGTTGAAATATATTCCTAAAAATAAAAGTGTTTTAGATTTAGGAACCGGTGGTGGATTTCCTGGAATTGTTTTAGGAATATATGGATATAGGGTTTTTTGTATTGAAAGTGATGTTAGAAAATCCTTGTTTTTGAAGGAAGTTAAAAGAATTTTAAGTTTGGATAATGTTGAAATTATAAATAATAGGGTAGAAAAAATTGTTGATAAAAATGGTCTTATTTCACGTGAAATAAAAAATAAAAATTCGGCGGTGATAGTTTGTAGAGCATTTGCATCTATTAAAAAAATTTTTGATATGACTTATAAATCTGGTTTGGATTATTTTTTATTAAAAGGTGAAAATTTTCATGCGGAAATTAAAGAGGCTGAAAATTTGTATGATTTTGATTATAAAGTGTTGAAAAATGATGATGAAAATGGGGTTGTTTTAGATATTAAAAATGTGGTATTAAAATAGAAATTACCGGCCTTTTTGGCTATCTTTGTGCTTGACTATTGAATTTTTGTGTGGTATTATTTTTTTTGAAAAAGAAGGAAAAATATGACTATAATAATTGCTTTTGCAAATCAAAAAGGTGGAGTTGGAAAAACTACTACCGCTATAAATGTGGCGGCAAGTTTGGCTTCTATTAAAAAAAAGGTTCTTTTAGTGGATTTAGATCCTCAGGGAAATGCTGGAACTGGACTTGGATTAAAACGGCAAGACCGAATCGAATCGGTTTATGATGTGTTGATTAAAGGTAGGCCAATAAATGAAAGTATTTTGAAAACTTCTGTTGATGGATTACATATTTTGGCTTCTTCTTCTAGGCTTTCAGCGGCGGAAGTTGAATTACTTGATATGGAAAATCGCGAATTTCGTTTGAAAAATGAATTGAATAAAATTAAAGATTATTATGATTATATTTTAATTGATTGTCCGCCAGCTTTGGGATTTTTGACTTTGAATGCTTTGGTTGCGACTGATGAGTTGATAATTCCTTTACAATGTGAATTTTTTGCTTTGGAGGGGATTCAGCATCTTGTGAAAACAGTCAATACTATTCAAAAATCTCTAAATCCTGATTTGGTTCTTAAAGGGGTAGTTTTAACTATGTATGACAGAAGAAATAATTTGTCAAAAATGATTGAAGATGATGTGCGAGAGTGTTTTGGTGAAAAAGTTTTTAAGACTGTAATACCTAGAAATGTTAGATTATCAGAGGCTCCATCTTTTGGAAAGCCTGCTTTGTTTTATGATTTTCAATCTGTTGGATCTCAGGCTTATTTGAAATTGACTAGTGAAATAGTTGGATATAAAAAATCTAATCAAGAGGGTGTATAATGAAAAAAGGTTTAGGTAGAGGTTTGGCTGACTTACAAGCCGATATTATGAGTGTTGAGTCTGGGGCTGAAATTCCTGTTTTAACAGAAAAAAATAGGGTGCTTGTTAAACAATTAAATCTTGATGAAATTTCTCCAAATCCGGATCAGCCTAGAAAAACTTTTAATAAAGAAGAATTGCAAGAATTATCAGATTCAATTCGTGAAAAAGGTGTTCTACAAGCAATTCTTGTTCGTCAGGTTGATAAGGACAATTATAAGTATGAAATTATTGCTGGTGAAAGAAGATGGCGGGCTTCTAAATTAGCGGGATTATCGGAAATACCGGCTATTGTGCGGAGTGTTAGTGATAATAATGCTATGGAAATCGCTATTATTGAAAATATACAACGAGAAGATTTGAATGCTGTTGATGAATCTATGGCTTATTTTAGTTTGATGAATAAATGCGATTATTCTATTGACGACTTGAATAAAATTTTAGGTAAAAGTGTTAGTTATATTAGAAATTCTTTGCGGTTGATTAAATTGCCTGAGTCTGTTAGAGAAATGGTTAAAAATAATCTATTGTCCGCGGGGCATGCCAGGGCTATAGTTGTTGTTGATGAAACTAATGTTGAAGATGTCGCAAAACAAATTATTGATAAAAATATGTCTGTTAGAGAAGCAGAAATTTTGATAAAATCTAAACCTAGATCTGCGGAGAGAAGTGCCAAAAAGGCCGGTATTTCGCTAGAAGAAAGAAAAAAAATAGAGCAGGGAATTAAATTATCTACTGGTATAAAAGCAAATATTTCAGTCAATGCTTCTGGGTCTGGTGTTTTGAAATTATATTTTAACAATAAAACCGAAAGACATCATTTGGAAAATTTGCTTACTAATGTAGAATAATTATCTAAATTATTTATTTGCCAAGTTTTGGAATATAGGTATGTTTTTGATAGGTGCAGTTTGTTTATTTATTAGCAGAGAGTTGTGGGTATATTGGTGTTTGGGGTGTTAGAATAAAAGACTGGTAGGTGAGTGGAGGTTGTAGATGAGTTTTTTTATTGTTTTGATATGGTGTTTATTTTTTTGTAGTTGCTTGGATTATTTATAGTTGGAAGTGTTTTTATTCGTGTTTAAGCGGGTGATAGTTTTTTTAGTTTATTTAACTTCATTTTATAGTTTCGCAAGCGGATGGCTTGCTGGCTCGGGGCGGGTTGCCTCTCGGTTGAATAATTTATTTTTATAATTGATCTTTATGTTATTATTTCTAAGGTAAAATTAGTATAATAATTTTACTGCATTGCTCTGCACCTGAAAAACATTCACTGGATGTTTTTCAGATAGCAGATGAATGACAGGATTTGTTAAATGATTCTAGTTATGACGAGATTTCGCACTGAATGCGGAATTACGGCGGAGAGTTTATAAGGAAGGATTTACACCCCCTCCTGAAATCGCTGGGGCGATTTCGTCCTCCCCCGCCTTGCGGTAGA
>CAZEWI010000057.1:0-4813 GCA_964514455.1 uncultured Bacteroidales bacterium
ATTTGTTATATTTTTCGTATAAAGGAATTTATATGAAAAAAAAGGGTTTATCTTTATTTAATGTTGTCTCGCTGGGTGTCGGCTCTATGGTTGGAGCGGGCATTTTTGCATTGTTGGGACAGGTTATTTTGTCCTCGGGAACGGATATTTATTGGGCTTTTTTATATGCGGGTATGGTGGCTCTTTTTTGTGGTTATTCTTATGCTAAACTTTCGCAAATCTATACTGATGATGGTGGTATTATTGATTATTTCAAATTCGGATTTAAGCCACAGATTATTTCTTCGGTTTTTTCTTTTATTTATCTTTTTACTCTGGCAATTTCTATCGCAATGCTGGCAAAGTCTTTTGGTATTTATGTTATAGGCTTGTTGCCAATGTCTCCTTATTTTTCATCGGTGTTTGGTGTTGCTCTTATTCTGATGATTGGATTGTTAAATCTTCAAGGCTCAAAGCATGTCGGACGAATGGAGTCTATTCTTGTTGGTATTAAAGTCTCTGTTTTGTTAGTTTTGGTTGCTTGTGGATTTTATTATTTCTTTTCTGAAAATTTTAATTCTATCGCCTCGGTTCCTGCTGGTAAAAATTTTTGGCAGGGTGTAGCAATGGCTTTCTTTGCTTATGCAGGCTTTGGAATCATGGCGAATGCAAGTGGTGAGGTAAAAAGACCAGAAAGGACAATTCCTTTAGCAATATTTATTGCAATTTCATTTGTTATACTTCTATATCTCGCCCTTGCATTTGTCGTTGTGAATTTTGTTAGTTTCCCTGAATTGGTTAAAAATGTTGATGTCGCTGTCGCTTCTGCATCTTCTTTATTCTTTGGAAAATGGGGATTTTTAATTATGAGTTTAACTGGTTTAATCGCTCTTGCTAGCGGTGTAAATGCATTGTTTTATTCCGCTGTTAGAATTATTCATTCTATGACTGGTTATGATGAATTGCCTAAGATTACAAATAAGAAAATCTTGGATAAAGTTAGTATAGGTTTTTTAAGCCTTTTAATTTTTAGTTGTCTTGCTTGCATATTTGTAAAATTTGGCCTTATTACAAAAGTTTCTTCTTTGGCTTTTTTAGTTTCTTATATGGGAGTTTTAATTGCTCATTTCTCGCTTCGCAAAAAAGTCGGAGCAAATTTACTCATTCTATTTTTAGGGTTTTCAAGTATGGCTATCATTTTATTCAAGATGATTTTTACTTGGAATTGAACGACTAAATCATACAAAACAAAAGGAGGATTTTATGATTGGTGTTAAACAAAAATCTTTATCAAAACGAGGGCTTTCTATCTTTACTCTCGCAATGATAAATGTTGCGGCAGTCGTTTCTCTTCGGGGATTGCCTGCTGAAGCGGAATATGGGTTGGCTTCTATATTCTATTATTTATTTGCTGCGGTTTGTTTCCTTGTCCCTGTGTCTTTGGCAGCGGCAGAAATGGCTTCGGCTTACCCTCAAAAAGGTGGTGTGTTCCGTTGGGTCGGTGAAGCATTTTCTCCTTTGACAGGATTTGTTGCGATATTTTTACAATGGCTACAAAACTCTATTTGGTTTCCTACGGTTTTAACTTTCGCCGCAGTCTCTATCGCTTTCGTTGGACCTAGTGAGACAGGAGATTTATCGTTGTCTGCTAATATGCTTTATACTCTGGCGATAGTTTTAGGTGTCTATTGGGTTGCAACGGTTGCTAACCTTTTCGGTGTTCGTGTTAGTGGTGCTATTTCTAAATGGGGAACTTTGCTTGGGACTATTATTCCTGGGGCTATTCTAATTATACTCGGATTTTATTATGCTTTCTCTGGTGGAGAAATTCAAATGCCTCTACATACAAAAGATTTAATCCCTGATTTAAGCAATTTTAATAATTTGAATTTGGCCGTCTCTATATTCTTGTTCTATGCCGGTATGGAAATGTCTGCCGTTCATATTAAAGATATTCAAAATCCTCAGAGAAATTACCCAAGGGCGATATTTATTGCTTCTGCTATAACTGTTGCTTTATTCGTTTTGGGAACTTTGGCTCTTGGGTTTGTTATTCCTCAATCTGAAATAAATTTAACTCAAAGTTTGTTAGTTGGTTATCATAATTTATTTGCTTATATCGGTGCTCCTTGGTTGGGACAAGTTATGGCTCTTCTGTTAGCAGTTGGAGTGTTCGCTGGTGTTTCAACTTGGATTGCTGGGCCTTCAAAAGGATTGCTTTCTGTTGGTAGAGCAGGTTATTTACCTAAGTGGTTTCAGAAAGTAAATAAGGCTGGTATTCAATCTAATATCTTATTACTTCAAGCATTGATTGTTACAGTTTTATCTGTGATGTTCGTATTGCTCCCTAGTGTTCAATCTGCTTATCAAATTTTAAGTGCTTTAACCGTTGCTCTATATCTGGTTATGTATATTTTGATGTTTGGAGCATTTTTGAAATTGCGTATATCTAGGCCGAATGTAAAAAGGACTTTCAAAGCACCTCTTGGCTGGTTCTTTGGATTACTTGGATTGTTTGGTTCTATTATCGCATTAGTTCTGAGTTATTATCCGCCTTCTCAGATTCCTGTTGGAAACCCAATAATTTGGGTGGGTCTGTTGATACTTGGAACTATACTTGGTGTTATCGCACCTATGCTTATCTATGCTTTTCGTAAGCCTGCTTGGAAAAGTAAAGATAGCGATTTTGAAAAGTTTAGTTATGAAAAATAAGGAGTTATATCATGGCTGTTAAAAATACTAAAAATAAAAAAATAGATGTTGGCGAAGCAGTTTTCGCTTCATCTGAATTATCTCAAGTTTTGCCTGCTTATGCTATGCCTAAAAATGAGGCAGATGGTGAGTTCGTTCGTCAATCTATTGCTGATGAATTGATGATGGATGGAAATGCTAGGCAAAATTTAGCAACCTTTTGTCAGACTTGGGTTGATAAAAATGTTCATAAGTTGATGAATCTTTGTATTGATAAAAATATGATAGACAAAGATGAATACCCTCAGAGTGCCGCTATTGAAGATAAGTGTGTAAATATTATCGCTGATCTTTGGCATTCTCCTGCGGCTAAAAATACTTATGGTTGTTCTACTATCGGCTCGTCCGAAGCAGCCATGCTGGGTGGGCTCGCTTTGAAAATGGCTTGGGTTGCTAAAAGAAAAAAGGCTGGAAAACCTTATAATAAACCGAATCTGGTTTGTGGGCCTGTTCAAGTTTGTTGGCAGAAATTCTGTCGCTATTTTGATGTGGAAATTCGTGAAGTGCCTATGGAAAAAAATCGTTTGATTCTTGATGATAAAGTTTTCCTGAAATATCTTGATGAAAATACTATTGGTGTTGTTCCTACTTTTGGTGTTACATATACAGGTCAATATGAGCCAGTTGAAGCAATTGCAAAGGCTCTTGATGCTTATCAGAAAAAAACAGGTTTAGATATTCCTATTCATGTTGATGGTGCTTCTGGTGGATTTATTGCTCCTTTTGTAGAGCCAAATTTGAAATGGGATTTTCGTATTCCTAGAGTTAAATCTATCAATGCATCTGGTCATAAGTTTGGGTTAGCACCTTTGGGAGTTGGTTGGGTTGTTTGGAGAGATAAAGCCGCTATGCCTGAAAATATGATTTTCTGGGTAAATTATCTTGGTTCTCAACAAGCGACTTTTGCTCTTAATTTCTCTCGTCCTGCGGGGCAAATTATTGCTCAATACTATAATTTCTTGCGTTTAGGAAGAGAGGGTTATAAGAAAATTCATACCGCTTGTTATGATGTTTGTGATTACACTATGAAGGCTCTGAATAAATTTAATTTGTTTAAGTTTATTTATAATGGAAAAGGCGGTATCCCTGCTTTGACTTGGACTTTCAAAGATGGTGTTGAATCTAAATTACCTTTCTCATTATTTGATTTGTCAGATAAAATGCGGTCGTTTGGTTGGTTAGTGCCTGCCTATTCAATGGCTCCAAATGCTACCGATTTAATCGTAATGAGAATACTTGTAAAACGAGGTTTTTCAAAGGACTTGGCAGACTTGTTCATTAGAGATATGCAAATGTCTATTGATCATTTGACTAATAATCCGATGAAGAAAAAAGGCTCTAAATCTATTCAGAGTTTCAATCATATTGGAAAATAAAGGATATAAAAATGAAAACAAAAAAAATATTTTTACCTGTTTTAATTTCGGTTGTTATGCCTTCACTCGTGAGTGCTTATACCGTTTTTGAAGAGGTTGATGAAGAAGTCGTTGTTATGGATAATAATCAGCCGACTAAAAATCATAAAAAGAAAATGCACGACAAAAGCATGAAAAAAAATACTATGATGCAAAATAATATGAAGAAAAATACTATGTATGATGAAAAAATGTGTAGTAAAAATTCTGATGACTATTTTGAATCTAATATCGCTAATAAAGATAGAATTAAAAACTCTAAAATGAGATTGGCTAATAGCAAAATGTCTTGGGCAAGAGACTATGCTGAGTTCAAAAATATGTTAGATGATAAATTCGGTTTTACTTATGCTATTGATGCTACGATTATGCCTCAAAGAGCAGCCCCTCATGGAAAGCAGACAGCATGGCAGTCTTTATACACTGGTGTCGCTGATATGAAATTATTTGACTCTCGTGATTGGGGAAAGGCTAGTGTTTCTGCTGGTTATACTATGGCTAGATATTGGGGAAATAGTGCTGAAACTCTTGATGATAGAATTGGTGTCGCTATGCCTATTAATGATTATCCATTCTATCAAAATATATTTGATTCTCTGATGGTAAATTATCAATTTGGCGGAATGATGAATTGGCTATCTTTGAGTTTGGGACAATTCCAAATAGGA
>CAZEWI010000058.1:0-4799 GCA_964514455.1 uncultured Bacteroidales bacterium
CCCCGCAAGCGGTAGAGGGAATAAGGAAGGATTGACACCCCCTCCTGAAATCGCTGGGGCGATTTCGTCCTCCCCCGCAAGCGGTAGAGGGAATAAGGAATGTTGGATTGGATTCCACGGCGGATTTTCAATCCGCCTCTGAATGACAGGGTGGTGCTAATTGAGCGGGTTATGATAGCGGAGAGTTTATAAGGAAGGATGGACACCCCCTCCTGAAATCGCTGGGGCGATTTCGTCCTCCCCCGCCTTGCGGTAGAGGGAAAGTTGAATGTTGAAATTGTTTTTCTGGCATAAACCCCCGACTTTGCGGTAGAGGGAATGGAGATGATTATTTGTCGGAAGTTTTCTTTTTCATCATATCGGTTATGGCTTTCTTGGTCCAATCGTATAATTTTTTTGTCTCTGATTTTAATGATTCTCCCGTTGGGCTATCAAAGGCTCCGCCCATTGTTTTTGCATATTCTGGGGCCTTCTTTATTAAATAACAGGTTAAAATTCCCGCTAATAATATCGTCATAAAGCCCATATCTCCTTGGCTTGGTAATGTCGCAGAATCTAAAATGTTTGGATTCAAATTTAATGTGTAGGCCATCATCTCATAGCATATTCCTATGATTATCGCAAGAATCCAGAAATATAAAACTGATTTGAGTATTTTTGTTATTAGACCTTTGTAATCTCCAAAAGAAAATATGGAGACTATTGAACCGAATAATTGTTGCGGTATGCCCTCTAAACCCTTGTATGATATTCCGCCACTAAAACATTCCTTTATCGCACAAAATGGCAGTAATAATAATGCTATGATTAAATCTATGATTATTCCAATTGTTTCTAACATAAACTTAAAGCCTATGTATATAAACATTATTACCAGTGTTAGCCCTATTAAAAATGTTAGTGGTTGTAATAATAGGCCTTGCCCCATCCATTTGAAGCCTAGGACTATAAATTGAGTGTAAAGTTTGGATATCCTTGCTGTTAAACAAAGTATATTTGCTTTCGCTTCTGGTGATAAAAGAGGGTATTGTAAAAAACTTGTATCTGTGTTATTTTGAACCATTCTATGTATGTTATCACATGTGTTATCAAGAGGCATTCCGGTCATCGCTGTTATT
The DNA here is from genome assembly GCA_964514455.1 of uncultured Bacteroidales bacterium. Classification (GTDB taxonomy): domain Bacteria; phylum Pseudomonadota; class Alphaproteobacteria; order Rs-D84; family Rs-D84; genus CAZEWI01. The sequence continues at coordinate 1,119 of CAZEWI010000058.1, forward strand.
ATAAAGTCCGTTATATTGCTGCCCATTTGGATTATTGGGCCCATTATATATGCAAATACTTGTGCAGGATTTGATTGAATTATCGCGGTCCAGATTATTACTAAAAATATCTTTTTTACTATTGTCGTTCCGTTTGTTAGTGATGTCTTTCCAGAATTTATCATTTGGTAGGCCTCTCCTGATAACCAAAATGCTAAAAATATAATTAGCAATGTCGTCAATAAATTCGCAAAAAATGGATACAACATTTCATTTATAAATCCAAAGCCGTCTATGATTATACTGCCTAGTCTTATTTCTACTGGAATATAATTTGAGTCGGACATATAACTGGCACTGGGTATTTGATTTTTTGTTTGATCCGCAATTGTTGTTGCTAATTTAATTTTTACTATATTTTCTGGTTTTGATAAATTAATTGTTGCTATTTCTTTTGCTGATTCTCCTAGTTTTTCTGAATCTATTTTTTTATTTGTTTCTTGGATATTATTTGATGAAATACTTTCTTCTGTTGTTTGTTCTTTATTAGAAGAAGAGGGCGTTTCTTTGGCAGAATAAACTGTTAGTGGTGTTAAAATTAAAAAAAGTATCAATAATAATTTCTTCATTTTTTTGCAACCTTTTTTACGAAAATTTTAACTACTGTTCCTATGCTTTTTCCGGTCTTTTTTCCTGCATCATAGACAGTGTCTCCAAAATTAAAAATACTTTTTTTGTTCCCTAGAATTTCATCAATTTTCTTTCTGATTAAAGTCCAATAAATTACTAGAACTCCTATCATCATTAGGAAAAAATCTATACTATTATCTAACCATGTAAATGCATCTGGATAGTGTGTTTTTGCTTCTTGATAGCAATTCTTAAATGTATCTTTATTCATTTTTCCATCAGATTGTTTTGATACCTCGGAACATTTTTGTAAAACTTCTGCTATTTGTGGGCGTTCGGTTTGTGTCGTTTTATCTAAATTATTTGATGCTGTTTCCGAAAGTGAAAATCCGGCTATCTCTGGTGGAAATACTGCTGTATATCCGTCTAATGGACCAGGAAAATATTTATCCGCTGGAAATAAAATTATTACATATAATATCGCAACTTTTAAGGCTATCAATATCGTATTCGCAGCGGCATTTATTAAAATACCCACACTAGTTGGTCCTACATTTGAAAATAGCGGAATCTTGAATGCATAACTGGCTATAATCAACGGCATAAAAATTATTAAAAATGATAATGATAATACTATATTCATAAAATCAAAAATTAAATTAAAGCCTATGACCATAAATAAAAATATCATACTAAATCCAGCAATCCATACAAAAATACTGCCGTCCCACCAGCCTAAGTTCATAAGAGTAAAGCCCCCTGATGCACCCGCTAGCAATATAGTATTTACATTTCCTATGCTACATAAAAATGGATTCATTAAGGAACTGGTCAATATGTTCGCATCTTGATTTATTACTAAATTATTATCTTTCATAAATTTTGGAATTGGTATTTCTTCCTCATTTTGTGGAGTAGGGCAATACTCTGGTGGTATGTTCGTTATTTTCATTGCTACATAATTGCCAATTGATAACACAGGCTCTATTACTATTTTTGACATCGTGCTCATTGCTGATGTTTTATTTATAGTAAATGCTCCGAGTAAAGCACCGACTATCAATAATCTTACACCTTGTTTTTTTATTGGCTCAAAGTATGTCTTGAAATCTAGTTTTTGTTCAGCCTCGTCAAGTTTTGTCGCTTCTTCTATTTTTGTTTTGATTGTTTTATATGTCTCAAATAATATATACAATGCAAAACCAAATACTAATAAAATCCATGTGTGGTTTAATATAATCCCATATAATCCAACACTCGCATTGCTTATTAAATAAAGCAAATTCTCTATGTATGGGCATAAAAAGCAAGCCGTTCCAGATATATCACAATTTTCTCCGTTGGAGCATGCACCTGTTGCTGTTAAAAAATCAGTCAATGAAGTGTATGGAATTGAGGCTCCGTCTAGAGTTGAATACATATAAAAAAATCCAATTCCTAGGGCTATTATCCATAGAACTACTTTTATAATAAGCAATATTAGTTTAGGATTCATTTTTTCGCTTTCCTATCTTTCATAAATTTTCTGGCGACTTCTATCGCATTTAATGTTTTCGTTTTTAATTCATTATACACTGTTTCTGCATTCTTTGTTCTGGTTTCTGATGCACCAAATTCTGTCGTTAGTTTATTTACTATTTTTGGTATCTCTTGAATGAAAAAGTTTATCAAATATCCCAATATAATAAATGAAAGTAATTTATTTATTAAACCTCCGTCTATTGAGATAAATTCTATTTGCTCAACTGCTTCTTTGTAATTACCGGTGATTATATTTCCTATGATTCCGGTGCTGTCTCCTTGATAATCACCGAGGAAAAAGCCTATCATATAAAATGCTATCACATATACTATTATTACCACAACTAAGGTTATAATTGATTTTATTATATTTTTTATCATTATGGTTCCCGTGTTCCCTAATCCTTGAAATATCGCTGGTGTATCTTCTGCCAGTTGAAATACCCAACCAACCAGTATAAACGGAAAGAAAAATGCAAATATCGTTAAATCTAAAATTATGTCTATGAAGTAAAAACAAAATTTTACAAATAATTGGAAAAATATGTATATCATTATAAATCCTAAAATTAAAGTCGCTATGGATTTACCAAATTCCTCAATACTACTCAATGATTTTAATGAAAATGAACTATCTATACTCGCCATTCCAAGTAGCATTAAATTTTGAAAAAAGGCTGTGTTGTTTTTCATTAAATCTATAACTCCGTCGCGGAGTTTTGGAGAATAAAAAGTCGCTTCGTCTGTCGGAAATGCTGCCGGTTCATATTTTACTTTGATGTTTACCTGTTCCGTTGGTGTTTGAATTACTCCGTTTGAATATATCTTGGTTATTTCGGTTATTGGAACAAATACTATTTCTGAAAATAATTTTGGAAAACTGGTTCCCATTGAAAGAAATATACTTACTAACATAACATTTATAAATGTTGGAAATAATTTTTTTATGTAGGTTTTTGCTGAATCTATAGTTTTCAAATTCTTTAATACGATGTATGTTATATATGCAACTAAACCTAATATCATTATTATAAATGCTGTGTTCGCAAATATATTATAAAATTTTCCACTCGCTTGTGATACTATTATAAATAAATGGTCAAATACTGGACAGCCCCAACATTGAACCGTTAGATTTGTTAGGTTGGTCGCAAATTCTGCTTTTGCAACTAGTGGAAAGCCAAATAAAATTATAATGAAAAAAGTTAGCAATCTAATCATTTCTTTTCCTCTGCTTTCCTTTTTAACATATCTTTTATTCGTGTCATAATTGTATTTGAAATATATTTGGAATCGGATTTTACATTGTTATACATGGTTTCATCACTCTCCCCTCCATATTCAGAAATCTTGCCCCTTATAATCGTAAATATCTTGTAATACAAAAATATTAAAATTATCGCGTATAACCATGACATTGATTGAAATCCAAATGATCCTGCTAGAGCATCGGCATCTTCTATCTCCATTAAACTATTAAATTTTTCCACGTCTCCACTGGAATATAGGGCTTTTATCATCTGTATGTTCAAAATGGTTACTATCGCACTT
>CAZEWI010000059.1:0-4774 GCA_964514455.1 uncultured Bacteroidales bacterium
ATTTTTACTTGTAAATATAGGTGGTGCTCTCGGTTGGAGTGTTTTTGGAATTCTTTGGGGAGTTGCAATTTTTGGAACAATTTTGAAACTTATTTTTGAAAATCATCAGCCAAAATGGGTTGTGGGCTTATATTTGTTGATGGGTTGGACTTTATTATTTATAATAAAACCGCTATATCATTCTATTGATCCACTTGCTTTCTTGTTTATTTTAATTGGAGGAGTTTGTTATACGGTTGGAGTTATATTTTATCTTTGGAGAAGATTAAAATACTCTCATGCAATTTGGCATTTATTCGTAATAGCAGGAACTGTCTGGCACTTCTTCGCAATACTTTATGGATGTATATTATTAAAATAAAACTTGATTTTTTAATAAATATACATATATAATAAAGTATGATAAATTTAAAAAGATTTTTTATTAAAACTACAACAGCCCCTTGTCGGGGTTAAATTACTATTGCTTTTTTAGCATTTTTTATATATAATACTAACACTTAAAAACAAGAATAAAAATAAAAAAGGATTTTTTATGTCATATAATATAGAAACAGTTAGACATTCATTGGCTCATGTTTTAGCCGCCGCTATGAAAAAACTTTATCCAGAAATTAAAATCGCCGGAGGTCCTGCTATTGAAAATGGATTTTATTACGATTTTGATTATTCTACACAATTTACCCCTGATGATTTTTCCAAGATTGAAAAAGAAATGAAGGATATTATTAAATCAAATGGCCGCTTTACTCAAAAAATAGTTAGTCTGGAAGAGGCGGAAGAGATATTCAAAGATGAACCTTATAAAACAGAATGGATTCATGAATATCACGATAAAGGCTGGGATTTAAGTATTTATTCCGTTCGCGATTTTACAGATTTATGTAAAGGACCTCATGTGGAATCCACAAAAGATTTGCCTAAATCTTTCAAAATTCGTGGAGTAGCAGGTGCTTACTGGAAAGGTGATTCTAAAAATAAAATGCTTCAAAGAGTTTATGTTGATGCTTTCGCAACAGAAGAAGAATTAAATAATTTCTTAAAAATGCGAGAAGAAGCAGAAAAAAGAGATCATAGAAAATTGGGAGCAATGCTAGATTTATTTCATTTTGAACCAGAGTTTGCTCCAGGTATGATTTTTTGGCATGATAAAGGTTATAAAATATATCGTAAATTGATTGAATTTATGAGACAAAAACAAAATGAATCAGATTATTTAGAAGTAGAAACTCCAAGAGTTATGGATAGATGTTTATGGGAAACTTCTGGACATTGGGATAAATATGGGGCTCATAATTATTCCGGAAAAACAGAAGATGAAAAAGTTTTTTGTATTAAACCTATGAATTGCCCTGGCGGAATTTTAATCTATAAGCAAGGCATAAAATCTTATAAGGATTTGCCAATTAAAATGGCTGAATTTGGAAAAGTAAATCGTTATGAACCTTCTGGCTCTCTTCATGGAATTTTAAGAGCAAGGGAATTTACTCAAGATGATGCTCATATATTTTGTACTCCTGAACAACTAGAATCTGAATGTGTTAAAGTTGTTAAATTTATACTTGATATATATAAGACTTTTGGATTTGACGATGTCTTAATAAAATTATCAACAAGACCAGATTCTAAATACAGAATTGGTAGTGATGAAATTTGGGATATGTCAGAAAAGGCATTGGCAGATTCTTTAACTCACAATGGTTATAAATACGAACTACAAGAAGGCGAAGGTGCTTTTTATGGACCAAAACTTGAATTCACTCTATTTGATTCTCTTGGTCGTGCTTGGCAAATGGGAACCCTTCAACTTGATATGAATTTACCGGAAAGATTTGATTGCAATTACATAGCAGAAGATGGAACAAAACATCAACCAATTATGTTGCATCGTGCAATTTTAGGTTCTATTGAAAGATTTTTGGGTATTTTAATAGAAACATATTCTGGGGCTTTTCCATTATGGCTTGCTCCTGTTCAGGCTATTGTTGTTCCTATTTCTGATAAGCATACTGAATATGCAGATAAAGTTTATTCAATGCTTAAAAAGGCCGGTATTGATGTCCAAAAAGACTATTCTAATGAGTCTATGCAAAAGAGAATTCTACTCGCACACGAGCAAAAAATTCCTTATGTTGTTATAGTAGGAGATAAAGAATCTGAAAATAATACGATTTCAATTCGTGACAGAAATAGTCAGCAGAAAAACGGAATGGCTATTGAGGACTTTATAAATAATGCCAAGGATTTAATTGAATCTAAATCAACTAAACTTTGGAAATAATACAACACAATCCTAACCTCCCCTCGCAAGCGAGGGGAAAGGAGTGTTAGAATGGATTCCACGGTAGGCAGGGCCTGCCTCTGAATGACAGAAATTTTTTCAAAATTTCTTAAAAGTAATGATGTAATTGATGGATTCTGAGCAAAGCCCAGAATGACAAAAGAAGAGAGATTACTTCGTCGCGGTGCTCCTTGCAATGACAGATGATGTATTAGATTAGATTCCACGGCGGATTTTCAATCCGCCTCTGAATGACAGGGTGGTGCTAATTGAGCGGGTTATGACGAGATTCCAATATTGTAAGGCAATATCAACTTGTGAATTCAATAAATTAAATTCACTTCGTTGCTTTGCACCTGAAAAACATTCACCGGATGTTTTTCAGATAGCAAATACGCAGGTATGACATTGTCATTCAATATATGATAAAATTTAGAATTTTTTGTTTGCAATATATTTCAAGTTATGATAAAATTAAATAAATGAGAGAGAGTAGATTGCAATTAAAATTAAAAAAATTATTAAATTTAGTTATGTTCGGAAGTTTTATATTCTGCACAGGACAAGTTCTTGCTGATAATTTAACATCAACTGCAAATATGGGTGTTGATGTAAATAATCAACTATGGAATCAAAGCCTTCGTGGAGGAAATAGAATATCTAGTCCATCTGTTAGTTATTCAAATTGTTATGCTTTAGTTCAGAGATGTGCAAATCCAAAATGTAAAAATGGAGGTTGCACTGATTCTAGTGTTGCTAAGTCAATAGTAAATGGCTGTTTGTCTAGTTTGACCGGAAATAATTCTTCTTGCAGTCAGCATTCTGGATTAGTAGATGCAATGGCCGCTAGTTTGGTTGCTAATTCCACCGCTGTTGCTAATCAAAATACAAGTGCAAATAGTGATGAACAAATTCAGCAACTTACAAATCAAATTCAACAATTATCTGCTCAAACTGCTCAGGCTCAACAACAAATGGCTCAAGAATTGGCAAATGCTCAAGCCGCGGCTAGTCAAGCACAGGCTCAGACTCAAACTCAGCAAGTAGAAGAAAAAACAGAAAATCCTATGGCAGATGACTTGCTTGCAAGACAACAAATCTCTGGTCAAATTTTAACTAAATTAGAAAATGTTCAGACAAGTCTTGCTGCTACCAAAAAAGCATTAAATGCTTTCTTTGATTATGCTGGTTGCAATAGCCAAGGTGAAAATTGCAAAGGTCCAAAAAGAGTTGCTGCTATGAAAGATAAAGCAGAACAAGTTTTAGATCCTTATGATGATACTCGTCGGGCAGTTTATAATGCTATGCTAACCGCTCAGTCTGCTGGAATAAACATTGATGATATTTATAGAATGCTGTCAAATTCTTGCGTAAGATATGGATTGTATAAAGAATATAAAGAAAAAAAAGATGACAATGGAGACCCAGTAAAACAACTAATTAGATTTATATCCGCAACAGATGAGGAGGAAGATGCTATTTTTGCTCCAGAAAAGTATATGGAAAATCTTTCTTGTACAAGTAAAGATACTTGTGATTTTACAGTTGTTCTTGAGTGTGCAACTGATAATATAAATACAAAAAATAATTTCTTTTCAGGTTTAAGTGTAAATGATAACGATATATTGTCTATTGATAATTTAAGAAATATATTAAATGCTGATTATACGGAAACTAGGGATTATAGAGATAGTGATATGATAAAACAATGTAAGGGTAATAGTTCTGCATTAAAGACTTTTTTGAAAAAATCAACATCTAGATTAAATTCTCTTGATCAACAAAGTGGAAACGGTAACTGCAATAGTCAGTTAAAAAATATAGAATGTAATGATTTAATAAATCCAAATTTGGCGATTTGCACAAATCATGCATTTAATATAGGTATGGAAAAAATAGAGGGAAAAAAATGAAGAAAATAATTTTAGTATTTTTAATGTTTTTCCCAATTAGTGTGTTTGCGTTTGATTTTGGTTGTGCTGTTCCCAGTGTAAATACAGATGATTGTACCAGTACCCAATTATTTAATAATAATACACCAAATACTAAAAGTAATAGTGTAACAGATACTAACATAATTAATAACAATAATTCGGGAACATCGGCGGCAGGAAGTTCAAGTTCTGGAGATAGGGCGGAGATGGAAGAAATGATTGCTCTTAAAACTCAAGTTTTGGCCAGAGAATTAAATCGTCAGTATAAATATTTGGAAGCAACGGTAAATCGTTTCCAAATGCAACTTCAGAAAGCAATCGCAAAAGATAATGCTGATTTTCAAGAAGAATATGCCGCTGCTGGTTCCGAGAGTTCTGATAAGGGAACGGAAAAATTTGATAAGTCTAAATTTATTGCTAATTGTACTGGTAGAAATCAAGAAACAATTGTAAATTGTTTCCAAGATAGAATTGATGAATTACAAAATTATATAAAAGCAGATTCTAAAAAAACACCTAATAGTGCCGCATCAGCATTAAAAGATTTATGTAAAAATAT
>CAZEWI010000060.1:0-4737 GCA_964514455.1 uncultured Bacteroidales bacterium
TAATTTTTTCACTGCTTTATCTAAATTTTCTTTTTTTATTTCTTTTGCATTCTTTTTTGGAGTATCTGTCATATATTCTTGAACAACTTTAACACCAACTCTATTTAGAAAATATGGTTTATGTTTATTTTTAACAAAAAAATCACGAAGCATTTTGAACATTTTTAATGCATTTTTATTTTTTAATTCTTCTTTTCCACCTTTAGAAAAATCCCAGCCAGAACGATAAGGAAACATAAAAGCACGATCATCTTGAAAAGCCATTTGATCAATGTATTTTATCATACTTTGTTTTTCTTCACTTTTAGGCTCTTTAGAAACTTCATCTAATAATTTTTTTAATGAAGCACCATTATCTTTTAATCCATTCCAAAAGACTTGCTCATCTATAATAAGATTTTTTCCATTTGCTTTTTTAAATACATAGCCCATATTTTTCTCCTTACTTCTTTGTTTGTGTTTGCAATTATATTGTATCATAAACTACAGTGCAAGTCAAATTAAATTATCCTTCTCGTAAATCAAGTATATCAAATAAGGACTCTAAGTGTTCCTTTAATTTTGAATTATTAAAAAATTGACTTCTTTCTGATTCGGTAGTTTTATAATCACCTTCGTCAAAATGAGGCTTATATTTTTGTATTGCAAATCCTTTAATTCCGAGTTTAGAAACCTTGTCAGCAATTTCACAAATAATCTCATTAGTTATAAATCTAGGATCACAAGTGATTCGCACTTCTGAATCTTTTCCTGATTTTGCTATTAGTTCCGCTGACTTCCAAACATTTTCATAAGCACCTTTACAAGATGTAAGTTTTTCATAATTATCTTTATTTGTTTTAATATCTAATACTAACCAATCAACATAAGGTAAAATTTTTTCTATTCTGTCGGTATAAAATCCATTTGTATGTAGTCCGAGAAAAAAGCCCATTTCTTTAACTTTTTTAGCATATTCAATTAAAGCATCTCCTTGGAGTAAAGGTTCTCCTCCACAGAATACAACTGCTTCTAATTTACCAATTCGCTCTTTGAGCCAGCCAAGGATTTTTTCAGGATCATATTCGCCTTCTTTATATTCTAAAAGATTAGGGTTTGAGCAATATTTACATCTAAAAGGACAACCATAAAAAAAAATGACGGCTGCTAACTTTCCAGGATAATCAATCGTGGTAAAGGAAACAAGTCCGCCAATTTGAACACTGTTATTCATAGTAATGCTAGGCAACTTTCTTTAATAGATCCTCATGGCGAGATCCAGTAGAGAGAGCATTTTCTTCTTTGAAAGTTTTTCTTTCTGAAAATTCAGCGTATTTTCCAATATTAAAATTTGATACAGGTCTAATAAAGCCCATAGAGCGGGAAAATACCTCACATTTTGTTCTTTTTTTGATGTCTGCCATGATTTCTCTCCTTCTTATTGTTTGTTTTGTTTAGTTGTTTTGGTTCGCTGCCTCTTCTGCGAGAGCCAATTCAGCATCGCATTTAGGGCAAAAATCGTGCCTACCTGGTAAATACCCATGTTTTGGGCATGTAGAAAAAGTAGGAGTTATAGTCATATAAGGCAATTTATAATTAGAGAAAATTGTCTTAATAATTTTTTTAGCGGCCTCGGCGGAAGATACAGGCTCACCCATATATAAATGCCACATAGTTCCACCAGTATATTTTCTTTGGAATGCTTCTTGGAGTTCTAATACTTTGAAAGGATCATCAGAATAATTTACAGGAACTTGAGTTGAATTTGTATAATAAGGAGCATCTTCTGTTCCTGCTGTTAAAATATCTGGGAAGTTCTTTTTATCAGTTTTTGCGAATCGGTAAGCCGTTCCCTCTGCGGGAGTAGCCTCTAAATTATAAAGATTTCCAGTTTCTTGTTGATAATCAACTAATTTAGCACGAATAAAGTCCATCAATTCTAAAACAAATTGTTGCCCAAATGGAGTAGTTATATTTTCCGAATCACCTGTAAAATTACGAACCATTTCATTAGCACCATTGATACCAATAGTAGAAAAATGATGATCCCAACTTCCTAAATATCTTTTAGTGAATGGATAAAGTCCTGCATTTAAGTATTTAGTGATAACTCTACGTTTTAGTTCAAGCGATTCTTTTGCCATATCTAATAATTCTTCAAGATGATTATAAAGTCCTTCTTTATCACCCTTAAAAGTATAACCAAGTCTAGGGAGATTTATAGTAACAACTCCAATAGAGCCCGTTTTTTCAGCCGAGCCAAATAATCCCCCACCTCTTTTTAATAATTCACGAACATCAAGTTGAAGACGACAGCACATAGAACGAACATCTGTCGGATTCAAGTCAGAATTCAAAAAGTTTTGAAAATTAGGAATGCCATATTTTGCAGTCAATTCAAATAAAGGTTCTACATTAGGGTGATTCCAAGGGAAATCCTTTGTTATATTATAAGTAGGAATTGGAAAAGTAAAAGGACGACCATGAGCATCACCCTCTGTCATAACATCAAGGAATGCCTTATTTATCAAATCCATTTCGGGTTGAAGATCGCCATAAGTAAAATCAACAAATTCTCCACCAATAACTGGATTTTGTTTTCTTAAGTCTTCTGGACAAACCCAATCAAAAGTAAAATTTATAAAGGGTGTTTGAGTTCCCCAACGACAAGGAACAGCACAATTAAAAATAAGTGTTTGCATAGCATTTTTAACATCTTCATAAGAAAGGTTATCAACTCTTATATAAGGAGCGAGATAAGTATCAACAGATGAAAATGCTTGAGCCCCTGCAAATTCATTTTGTAAAGTTCCAAGAAAATTTACCATATGAGAGACGGCGGTTGCCATGTGTTTTGCTGGCTTACATTGGAGATAACCAGGAACTCCGTTAAATCCTTCGTATAATAGCTCACGAAGAGACCAACCAGCACAATACCCAGTTAGCCAACCTAAATCATGAATATGTAATTCTGCATTTCTGTGAGCATCAGCAACTCTTTTAGGGTAAAGATTCAACCAGTATTGAGCAATTATTTTTTCAGAAGAACGGAGAATCAGTCCGCCAATAGAATAATTGATGTTGGCATTTTCCTTTACTCGCCAATCAGTAGCCCCCAGATATCCATCAATAGTATCAAGAACATCAACGGTAACATCACGAACTTCATTTCTTTTGCTTCTGTATATAATATATGCTTCCGAAGTTTTGTAATATTTAGAATCTATTAAATTTTTAACTACTATATCTTGAATTTCTTCAACCGATGGATTTTTATCAGTAAATTTCTCATCTAAATCAGATAAAATATTAGAAATCAAACCAAGAACTTGTTCTGCAGAAATCTCTTTTGTCTCTTCCGCAGCCTTTTTAAGAGCATTATAGATTTTTTTGTAATCAAAAGGAACTAATGAGCCATCTCTTTTTAGTATATTTTGAACACGACAAGAAGATGCTATATCTATAATATTATTTTGATTTTCGCACATTTTCTTGCCCCCTTTTTAGTTTTACTACCGAATCAAAAAAATCAACTGGTAGTGTGTTTTTTTCTTTCTTACATACAAGATATGGTATTTTAAGATTCTATTCAATATATTTTTTTTACATATTTATAAAAAAAACACTTGACTTTATATTTTTGGCTTTTTGAATCACTTTTTGTGTTTTTTTGATTCGATATTAGTAAAAAAAGATGTTATAATGAGAAGAATAAAGGAGAATAAATTGAAAAAGATTTTAATACTATTTACATTATGGATTATATCTGCGGTATTATGGACATTATTTATGGGACAGGTATTTCTTCCTGAGACTGGTATATTTGGCATTTTTGGAAATGATGCATTTATAATATCTGCATTTTTATCAGCAACTATATTTCCTATTGCACTGATGTTTTTTATATGTTTTTTAATATACTTTATTCTTGCGAATCGGGATTTAACAAAAGGAATATACAGTTTAAGGGCTTTATCAAAGAATCACACAGACACACTTATCAGTATGTCCAAAGCCTTTATAGAGTTCAAAAATCAGGCAAGTTGCGATTCGTTTATGAATAAATTGGACTTTATTTATGATAACCTTTTACAACATCTTATATGTATAACCGAACCACTAAATATAGTTCCAAGAAAGACAAATGAAAATCCTCTATGGCAGTTATCAGGTGGTCTTGTTGATGCAGTAAATAAGAATCCAAATATACATGAGCAGATTCGTAAACAAATAAAATGGAATGAAAGTTATGCTTCTCATATAGATTCGTTTTTAGATGTATCACAAAGATTGATTGAAAAATTATGCGAATATGATAGAGATGGACTTGTTTCAAAAGCATTTAATGAAGGCCTTATGGGACAAGTGATTGGTGTTATAACCCAAGCGAAATTTCTTGCACAAGATATGGATATAAAAACAGATGAAAAACTGGATAATCCTGAGAAAGCGCCAAAATCAGTTCTTTCAATTTTAGGACAAACAACGGATTGGGATTCTGATAATCTAGACGATGATGAAGAATAAAATTGAGTTTTCAAAAGGACTTTCTGTTGATATAATAAAAAAAATATCAGAGATTCGCAGTGAGCCTAAATGGCTACTTGATATAAGACTGTCTGCTTTTAATGATTGGCAAAAAATGAAGGAACCTCATTGGGCGGGCTTTGAATATAAACCTATTGATTATCAAGACATTATTTATTATGCAAAACCTAATCCCATTAAAAAATCTGATTCGCAAATTGAGACTATTTA
>CAZEWI010000061.1:0-4315 GCA_964514455.1 uncultured Bacteroidales bacterium
ATAATTTTACTGCATTGCTCTGCACCTGAAAAACATTCACTGGATGTTTTTCAGACAGCAGATGAATGACAGGATTTGTTAAATGATTCAAGTTATAATGGGATACCAGACCAAGTCAGGAATGACAGCGTAGAATAAAGGGAATAGTTAGATTTCTTTTAGGGATTGTTTGATTAGATTTTCTAAGGTTATAGTTGGGTCTTGTTTTACAATTTTCATTACTATTTCAGATATTGTTGTTTTCTTATATCCTAAGTTCTCTAAGGCACTTATCGCATTATTCGCTGTTTTGTTGGTTTCTGAACTTATAGGTGTTGATGTGTTAAATATGCCTTCTGGTGTTAGATTCTTTATTTTGGATTTTAATTCCAAGGTGATTCGTTCCGCCATTTTTGGACCAATCCCTGATATCTTTGAAAACTTTGTTTTGTCCCCTGATTGAATCGCCACTATTATCTCGTCCGAATTCATTGTTGATAATATCGCTAAGGCTACTTTTGCACCAACCCCTGGAACTAATTGTAAGGTGTTGAACCAATTCTTATCGCTCAGACTCTCAAAGCCGTATAAATGTATGTGATCTTCCCTGACATGTGTTTCTATCCATAAACTAATTGGGTCTCCTGTTTTATTCTTAAAACCGATTGATGTTGGTATAAATACATTATAACCAACCCCTCCTGTCATAACTATTACAGAATTTTCGTCTATATATTCAATCTGTCCTTGCAATTTTCCAATCATTAGTTTATCCTTTCTTTGTCATATTAAACAAATAATTAAAAAAAAGCAAAGGATTTTATTATGTCTGGTCATTCAAAATGGAGTAATATTCAACATCGTAAAGGTGCTCAAGATAGACAACGCGCTAATGTTTTTACTAAACTCGCTAGGGAAATTACTATGGCGGCAAAAACTGGTGATCCAAGTCCTGAAAATAATGCTAGGCTTAGACTCGCTATTTTTAGTGCTAGAAAGGAAAATATGCCTAATGATAACATTAAACGCGCTATTGAAAAGGCTTCAGGTGCTGGTGCTGAAAATTATGAATCTGTTCGCTATGAAGGATATGGCCCTGGGGCTGTGCCTATAATTATTGAGGCCCTTTCTGATAATCCTCGTCGTACCGTTCCTGAAGTTCGTCATATATTCTCTAAACATGGCGGAAATCTCGGAGAAAATGGCTCGGTCTCTTTTATGTTTAGTCATATTGGTGTTATTTTTTATAAGGATTCTATTGGCTCGGAAGATGAAATCTTTGAAAAAGCAGTTGAGGCTGGTGCTGATAATCTGGAAAAAACTGATGATGGGTATGTTATTACTACTTCTATTGATAATTTTGGAACTAGTCTCGCTAATCTTACTAAAGAACTGGGCGAACCAGAATCTGCTAAACTTTCTTGGGTTGCAACAGGTCCTGTTGATGTAGATGCAGAAACTGCCGATAAACTGGATAAGTTCGTTGATGAAATGGAAGATAATGACGATGTTCAAGAAGTCTTTGTAGGAGCGGATTACTAATTTATGGCTGATGTTGTTAGATTTATTGGTATTGACCCTGGGCTAAATCATACTGGTTGGGCGGTGATTGATGTTGCTGGTAATTCTATCAAATATGTTGCTAGCGGTGTCATAAATCCTGATTCTAAAGAGACTCTTGCTTTTAGACTCGGTTTTCTTTATTCTAAATTACAAGATTTATTTGATGTCTATAAGCCTGATAAAATGGGTATTGAAAAAACTTTCGTAAATCAAAATCCTACTTCAACTCTTCTTTTGGGACATGCCAGGGCTGTGCCTATAATTGTTGCTGGATTGCATTTGGCTGATGTATTGGAGTTTGAACCTAATGTTATTAAAAAAGCAGTTGTTGGCTATGGGCATGCTAGTAAAGATCAGATGATGAAAATGATTGCTCTTTTAATGCCTGGGATTAGTCCTAAAACTGCCGATGAGGCTGATGCTATGGCTATTGCTTATACCGCTAGTACTATTAAGAAATTTTAAGTGTTTTTTATTAAAAAAGTTCTTGCCTTGATTCGCTCTTTTGTTCTATGATTATTTATAGAGGAAGGTTTTATGATTAAAAAATTAGGATTTTCAATTGTTTTTTTGATTTTCCCTGTTGTTGTTTTTTCAGCAGAGGTTGCTTTACCTATGGTTTCTCTTGATAAAGAACCTGTTTCTGCAAAGGCTCTATTCGGTGAAGTGCCAGATGAACTTATTGTAAATGTTCAAGATGATTTATATGGAATCCCAGATCCAGAATTGAAAGATGAGGAAGATTTATCGCAATTTTTGGTTAAAGATAATAACATTATTAAACCTGTTGCTGCTAAAAGACAAGTGGCAAAAAGGCCGGTAATCGCTCCTAAAATAGTAGAAAAAGAAATGCCAAATGTTGTTGAAAAAAATGCTGAATCTAATCCTGAAAATATAAAAAATTTAGAACCTAGAAAATTGGCTTCTAATATTTGGTTCAAAAAAAATCCAGTTGCTGATGTTGAAATTCAAAGTCAAAATCCAAAATCAGAAATTATAAATCAAAATAATTTAGTTGCTGATCACTTGGTTTCTAAAAAAGAAATGATGGAATTTGCTAATATTCTTAAAAAAGAAATTCAAAGTGTTAAAGAAAAAATTGATGAAAGAAATACTCCTGAATTTGATTATAATTTTGCTTTGAATAATGCTGTTGAATCTTCTGATGTTGTTGATGAAACCCTTGCTTATCAAGATGTTCAGAAAGTTGATGAAATAATTGATGTTCCAGAAAATAAGGAAATTAAATTTATTGAGCCTGTTAAAAATACTAGAGAATTAGTTGATAATGAGTCTGTTGATTTTACTAAAATGTCTCCTGATAATTTGAAGAAGGCTTTTTATAAAACTTATGTTTCTGAAAATAAACATCTATCGGCTTATGCTGATTTTGATACTGAAAGTGATATGAATAATTCCGGAGATCTTGTTTATCGTAAAGTCGCTGGTTCTTATGGCTCTAATTCTGGTGATGATTCAAAAGTTTTGAAACAAGTTCCTCCATTGGAAATAAAGGTTGGTTTTAATGATGAAGATAGTTCGCTTTCTAGGGATAATTACCGGCTTTTATCTGAATATGCGGCTATGATGGCTTCTAATCCTCAGAAGGCAATTCAGATTTCTATGAGCGAAAGAGTTGCTAAATCTTATAATTCTAGAAAATTGGCCGCTAAAAGACTTGCTATTGTTGAACAAGTTCTTCGCGATTCCGGTGTTTCTGAGAAAAAAATTATGCCTGTGCTTTCTAATCGCGATGATGATGCTTTCGTGCTTCGTATTATTTCTATGGATCAATATAAAACTCTGGTTGAAAAGAAAAGAGATCTTTTTGGCGATGAGTATGTTACTAAAACTTCAGGAAAAAGTCTCTCTTGGTAAATGTTTTTAAGTTAGTTTTTAATTTCTTTTTTCCTCCCGCTTGTATGGTTTGTGGTTCTGAAATTAAAGAACATGGTAGAGTTTGCAATAATTGTTTTTCTAAAATTTCTTGGATTTCTAAGCCTTATTGCTCTAAATGTGGCTATCCTTTCCCTGCTAAAATTGATATAAAAGAAAATACTATGTGTCCAAATTGTTTGGCTGGTAGTTTGAAAAATTTGGATTGGGTGCGGGCTGTTTGTGTTTATGATTATGCTTCTAAACAAATTATTCTTCCTCTTAAACATGCTGGAAAATTAGGGCTTTCAGAGGTGTTTTCTAAATCTATTATTAGATTATTAAAAGAATATAATGGTAAAATTGATTTAATTATTCCTATGCCTCTATCTAATCGTCGCTTGTTTCAAAGAGGCTATAATCAAGCGGTTCTTATCGCTAAGCCTGTCGCTAAAGAATTGCATATTCCTATTGATTTTGATTCTGTGGAACGAATTCATAAGGATTCTATGGGACATTTGTCTTTCATAGAAAGGCATAAAAATATCAAAGGGGTCTTTCATATAAATCCGAAAAATTTTCCAAAAATTAAAGGTAAAACAGTTTTACTTGTTGATGATGTTATGACTAGTGGAGCAAGTTTATTGGAATTGGCGACAATACTCAAAAAGGCCGGTGCTAAAAAAGTAATTGCTGTTGTTATTGCTAGAGTTATTAAAGATATTTAAGTCATTTGATTGGATTCCACGGCAGGCTGGAAAGCCTGCCTCTGAATGACAGGATTTGTTAAATGATTCAAGTTATGACGAGATTCCTGACCAAGTCAGGAATGACAGCGGAGAATTTATAAGGAAGGATGGACACCCCCTCCTGAAATCGCTGGGGCGATTTCGTCCTC
>CAZEWI010000062.1:0-4027 GCA_964514455.1 uncultured Bacteroidales bacterium
TAGGTATTCCAGAGCATGAAAAAAAAGCATTGCTTGGAATGGCTGTGGATACTGTTCTTGATAGCGAATCGGTTGCCACTAGTTATAAAGAAATTCTAAAAGAAAAAGGCATTATATTTTTGCCTTTTAGCAAAGCAATTAAAGAATATCCTGATTTAGTAAAAAAATATATGTGTTCTGTTGTTCCTACAACTGATAATTTTTTCAGTTGCTTAAATACGGCTGTTTTTTCTGACGGAACTTTTGTTTATATTCCAAAGAATACTAAATGTCCTATTGATTTAGCCTCTTATTTTAGGATTCATACTGCCAATATAGGTCAATTTGAAAGGACTTTAATCATAGCCGATTCGGCCTCAGAACTTTCTTACTTAGAGGGTTGTTCTGCTCCAAGAAAACCGAATCACCAATTACATAGCGGAGTTGTGGAAATTGTGGTAAAAGATAAAGCAAAAGTAAAATATACAACAGTTCAAAATTGGTACTCGGGAGATGCAAACGGGAATGGAGGCATTCTAAACTTTGTTACAAAACGAGGATTAGTTGAAAAAGATGCAAAATTATTATGGACTCAGTTGGAAACAGGAAGTGCTAAAACTTGGAAGTACCCATCATCTATATTAAAAGGCGATAATTCTGTTTCTGATTTTTATTCTCTGACCATATCAAAAGATTCGCAAGATATGGATACAGGAACAAAAATGATTCACATTGGAAATAATACAAAATCCAATGTAGTTGCTCGTGGCATTGCTCTTGGCAAATCAAATCAGATATTTAGATCTTTGGTATCTTTTACTCCTAAAACAATGGAATCTAGAAATAATACAATCTGCGATTCGGTTTTGGTTGATAATGCAAGGATTCAAACAATACCGACTCTTATACAATCAGGGGAAAATAATATATCAGAACACGAAGCAAAAGTCGGAAAACTTAGCGAAGATGAATTATTTTATTTAGAAAGTTTTGGATTAGATGCTGATTCGGCTATGGCTTTAATTGTAAGCGGAATGTCGTCTGACATATTATCCCGACTACCAGCAGAGTTTTTAATAGAGTCAAAATCTTTAATTAAATTATGTATATCAAACAACAAGGATTAAAAATGTTAGAAGTAAAAAAATTAAATGTTTCATTAGATGGTAAAAAATTACTGACAGATATATCATTTAAGTTAAAAGATAAAGAAATTTTATTTTTATCTGGTCATAATGGAAGCGGCAAAACAAGTTTGATTCAAACAATTATGGGACATTCTGATTATAGGGTAGATTCGGGAGATATAATATTTAATAAAAAATCAATTATAGATTTACCGACAACTAATCGCTCTCTTTCTGGTATATTTTTAGCATCGCAAATGGTGCCTGAAATCAGAGGTCTTTCTGTTTCGTCCTTTTTTAAGCACATATTAAATGCTCACTGTAATTATAAAACAAGTAAGGATTTAAGTGCTGGTGAATTTTTCACACAAATGAAAAGTGCTATGGATTTTCTAAATATTCCAGAGACTTGGCTTGGCAGAGATATCAATCTTGGTTTTTCCGGCGGAGAAAAAAAGCGAATCGCCCTACTTGCTTTATTATTGTTAAAACCTAAAATCGCTATGTTAGATGAAATAGATAGTGGAATTGATTCAGATTCTTTGAATTTGATTATAAAGGTTATTAAAGAATTAAAAGACACATCTTTTATTATAATAAGTCATTCTGACAAAATGTTAAAAGGTCTTAAATATGATAAAATTCTTAAAATGGAGAATGGTAGATTAGTTTAATTTTTATTTGGAGTCTGCCAATAAATATGCTATAATACTGTAAAATAAAGGAGAAATGAATGAAATCATCAATTTGTAATTTTTTTAGAAATCCAGTTAAACATCTTGATAAAAAATCTTATATAGGTATTTATATCAGTTTGTTTTTTCAATCAATCATAGGACTATTTTTATTTAGTTTAATATCTGGTAATGCGGCCAGTTTTTCAGAATTGGGACTAATTAGAAAACTTTTATTTGTATTAGTTTCATTATATTTAATCTGGATTATAATTATGACATTATTTGCAGACATTAAAAGATTTAGATACTTAAAAGTTCCAGGCTGGGCTATGTTATTTTCATTTCCTTTTGGATTTGGAATTATGAAATTAGCGGGTGCATTTTGTCCAGATTTTGAAAAAGATAAAAATAAATTTGAGACAAAATTTAATTGGTATAATCAATTTATTAGTTTTTTAAGCGATTCTAAAAATGGTCAAATGGTATTGGCTTTTGTTATTACTTTAATTTCGTTATTTATTTATCCTGTGATATTTGTATTTTCAGTTTTATGCTTCTGGATTCCAGCAGCAGTAATTGGACTCTCAGCACTTCGTGATTCTTTCAAAAAGTTTGCAATAAATCTAATGATTCTGAATCTTATATTTATAATAATCACATTTATTACAGCAGGAACATTATATAATATGCAGCCAATGAATCCAAGTTTAGAGACGAGTATTCATTCTGCCGAGATTCAGCAAGTTGCTCAACCTAAGTAATTTTTTCTAAGGAGATAAAAAATGCCTAGACTTACATTTTCCTTAATTGGTTTTGCTTTGATATTATTTTTTCTATCAGCAGGACAATCAATTATACTACCATTTTTAACAGCCGTTTTTCTATGGTATTTAATGACAGCACTTGCGACTTATTATAGAAAAATTATTCCGGTTAAAAAAATTGCAGAGTCAAAGATATTTTATGTATTTTCTTTAATTTTATCAATGGCAAGTGTTGTTCTACTTGGATTATTATTTATAAAGGAAGTAAATCCTGCATTAAATTTATTTTTATCCAGATTACCGGATATTCAGTTTAAGATAACTATGCTAGCAAATGTAGTTTCTGAGTATTTACATATGTCAAATCCAATTCCGCTACCTGACATTAGTCATTTTGCGAAAGAATTCGGAATATATATAACTCAGGCATTTTCTTCAATAGGTATGGTTTTAGTTTACATATTATTTTTATTTATAGAGCAGCATACATTTTCATCAAAGTTTGATGCATTGTTTAGCACAAAATCCGAGAATAAAAAAGCATCTAGGATTTTGAATGACATAAATGATAATATGAAAAAATATTTATTTGTAAAAACAATTATGTCATTTATTACAGCAGTTCTTTGTTATTTAGTAATGGCTTATTTTGATTTAGACTTTGCTGGATTCTTTGCATTTTTGATTTTCATTACGAATTATATTCCAACATTTGGAGCCTTCATTGGATTTTCACTTCCAATAGTTTATTCTTTATTACAATTTTCAGATTTAACACCATTTATATTTATAACCTCTGGTTTAATTTTGATTCAAATTGTAATTGGAAACATTATAGAGCCAAAATACACGGGAAAAACATTAAATCTATCAACACTAGCAATTCTTATCAACTTGGTATTTTGGGGAATTATATGGGGACCTATTGGAATGTTTTTCAGTGTTCCACTACTCGTTGCATTATTTATAATTACAGCACAATTTGATTCTACACGTCCTATTGCTATATTATTATCTAGCAATGGAGAAATTCCAGACAAAGAAGATGATTAAAAAAAAAGCCCTCAAAAATGAGGGCTAATTTTTTACAATTTACCTTTTAGTTTTTCAGCGATTCGCATTGTATATTGAGTGGCAGATAATAAACTAAATATCGTAGCCGTCCAAAAACAGATGACCGAAAAATCTAATAATTTAATTTTGAATTCATAACCAATTGAATAAATTGGAGCCATAGCAATAGTGATAAAAAATCCAGATAATGCAATCATTTGAACTGTTGTTTTAATTTTTCCAAGAGAAAATCTAGGGGAAGGAACAGGAAAAGCCATATTCATAGAACCTAACCACTCACGAAGTCCAGAAACATATAACTCTCTAAGAATAATAAAGATTCCAGGAACTACAATCCACCAAGTTCCGAAATATACCATAACCATCATAACAGCAACAGCAACTATAATTTTATCGGAAATTTGAT
>CAZEWI010000063.1:0-3972 GCA_964514455.1 uncultured Bacteroidales bacterium
GAAAATTAGCGAATCTAATTTCTCTTTTGCCGTCTGAAAATTTTGGAAAAAATGGTATTGCTCATACTAGATGGGCTACTCATGGCGGTGTTAGTTTTGAAAATTCTCACCCTCATACTGATTGCTCTGGTAAAATAGCAATTGTTCATAATGGTATTATTGAAAATTATATTGATTTGAAAGAAAGACTTATTAAAAAAGGTCATAAATTTAAGTCTGAAACAGATTCGGAAGTTATTGCTCATTTGATTGAAGATGCTTTTGATGGTGATTTAACTGAGGCTGTAAAATCAATTTTGCCCCTGCTTAAAGGGACTTATGGTTTAATTGCTATGCATTCTGATTTGCCTGATGTTCTTGTTGGGGCCAGAAATGGTTCTCCTCTGGTTTTAGGTGTTGGAAATGACGAAATGTTTTTTGCTTCTGATGTTAGTGCTATTGTTTTTTACACTAAACAGGTTGTTTATATAAATGACGGGGAAATTGTTACTATTAAACCTGGTGACTTTTCTATTACTGATAGTCATAATCACAAATTACAAAAGTCAATTGATGTTCTATCTGATGAATTTGCTAATGATGGATTTGATAAAATGGGATTTCCTCATTTTATGCTGAAAGAAATTTTTGAACAGCCTGAATCTATTAAAAGAGGTATGCTTGGTAGGTTAAATATTCAAAATGCTACGGGTCATCTTGGTGGTCTAAATATGACTGATGACGAATTATTAAAAATTCAAAGAATTGTTCTGGTCGGTTCTGGAACTTCTTATTTTGCTGGTTGTGTTGCTTCTTATTTGTTGGAATCTATTGCTCAGTTGCCTTGTAAAGTTGAACTATCTTCCGAGTTATCTTATAAAGATATTATAGTTGAAAAAAATACCCTCTATTTCGTGATTTCTCAATCAGGTGAAACGGCGGATACTTTGTTTGCTCTTCGGGAATTAAAACGAAAAGGGGCAAGAGTTCTTGGTATTTGTAATGCTGTCGGTTCTACTATTGCTAGGGAATCTGTTGGTGGTGTTTATATTCACTCTGGACCAGAAATTGCTGTTGCTTCTACAAAGGCTTTTAGTTCTCAACTTACTGCATTGACTATATTTACCCTCATAATGGCTAGAATTCGCAATTTCTCGTATTCCGAGGGGTTGGATTTTATTGAGGCGTTTAAGTCTATTCCGACCTTGATTGAAAAAGTTTTATTATCTGATGACTCTATTAAAAAAGTTGCTGAAAGATATTATAAATATACAGATTTCTTATTCCTTGGAAGAGGACTGAATTATCCTCTTGCTATGGAGGGTGCTTTGAAGTTGAAGGAAATTTCTTATATTCATGCAGAAGGACTTAGTGCCGGTGAAATTAAACATGGCTCAATCGCTCTTGTAAATGAAAATATGCCTTGCTTGTTCCTTGTCCCAAAAGACTATCTTTATGATAAGGTTATTTCCAATATGAAAGAGGTCAAAGCCAGAAATGGTAAAATTATTGCTGTCGCTACCGAAGGTGATGAGGAAGTGGCTAAAATTGCTGATGATGTTATTTATGTTCCAAATATAAAAGATTGTTTTTATCCTTTCTTATTGGCAATTCCTTTACAATTATTTGCTTATCACTGTGCAGTTCTTTTGGTCCGAGATGTTGATCAGCCTAGAAATTTGGCTAAAAGTGTTACGGTTGAATAATTAAACTTTTTTACCAGTTTATTGCTGTTTTATTATGAGCAATTAAATACTAGTTCTTTTTAGAAGAATTTGCTTTTTTTTGCTGGTTTAGATATATTAGAACACCCTTGTTATTTATATGTTTTATTTCGTTTTTCTAATAATGCCATTAAATCTTTTGGTTTTAATGCAAAATCGTTTTTATTATGTTTTATAGTTTTCTTTTTTGGAAAACGGCTAGGCTCTTTGATTTTATGTTTCCCTGATGAAGTTAGTAGTATTGTAGATTTTTTTGCTTCTTTTATTATAGGTTTTATTTTGTTTGATCTGGCAATATCTTGTTTCAATATTGGTAGTTTATTTATTTCATTTTTATATTGTGCCTCAGACATATCACTTTGTGATGGGATTTTATTCTTTGTGAATTTTTGAATAATTTTAGTTGAATTTTCTTTATCTAAATCGTTCATATATTCGGAGAAAGGTAATCCAATCCTGTGTTGCAATGTTTCGTGTGTGTTCTTCATTTGTTTAACTACTTTATGAGCAATATCAAATTTATTATCTTCCAATTCCTTTTTAATTCCGTTAAAGTAAGAGTTGAAGGCAACTAATGATTTTTGATTTAGTTCTAGATTTTGAAGACTTGTTGTTATATCTCCAATGTTAAGATATATTAGCATCGTTGGCAAATATCTTTTAGGAAATCTGTCCGCATTTTTCATATTCATAATATATTTTGCACATGCAGTTGGATTTTTGTAATTTTTTTGAATATATTGGCATACTTTTTCACCAGAACTTGGGCTTTGATAGTAAATCATTGCAATCGCAGTAAATTCATTTGGTGTTAGGCTTGCCCCTTTGAGTAAGCCGTAAATTTTCTTTATTGTTGCCCCGTTACTCATATATCTGAACCAACCATCTACTAAATTTATTGCTTGTCCAAGATCGATTGTCGTTTTGGGGTGTTTGGCAATGTATGATCTTGTTGTTATCCATTTTGATGATGTATAAACCCCGTCTGCTGGAAGCATAAAGTTTCCAATTCCAATACCGCCACTTTTATAATGACTTATAAATCCCTCAACTGAAATTAGTCCCAGTTCAAGACTTGGTAAAGATGCTTCGTATAATTCAAGCATATTTTCTAAACTGTTTATATCATATTTTTTATAAGATGGATTCTTTGTTACTTCCGTAAAAGATACGGTGTTATTTGATTGAAGAGAATCTTTTATAGTCTCTGTCTGTTGTTTTGTTGATAAAGAATCTTTATTTGTTGGTTGTTGTGCTTTTGCATTTGGAATAATCGCATTCAGGCCAATGATAGCACCAATTAGTGCTTCTCTTTTATGTTTTTTTATATTATCAATTTTTTTAATCATCAGTTTTACCTCTTTATTGTATTTATTTTATATATGTCTCATACTATTATTTTAATATAAAATACTTGAAATTTCAAGTGTAAAATCAAATTTACTTCTTTTACTCATTGAAAAAAGGTAATTTTATTTTATTACAGTTCCAGGAATCCAGCCTTCTTTAATTTTTACTGCTTGGAAAAATTTTTCTATTTTTCTATTTTTTTATTTTTTTCATTGCTGAATGACATGTATGGGTATTTTATGCGGTATTTGGAATTTTTACCAGTCTATTGCGGTTTTATTATGAGCAATTAAATACTCGTTCGCTTTTGAAAAATGATGATTGCCAAAAAATCCTCGGTGGGCGGACAATGGCGATGGATGGACACTAGTCAAAATTAAATTTTTGTTGCTATCAAGAAATTCGGCTTTTCTTTGAGCATAACTGCCCCAAAGTAAATATACTATGTTGTCTCTTTTAGCAACTTCACGAATAACTGAATCCGTAAATTCTTCCCAGCCTTTCCCATTATGTGAATTTGCTAAATGAGCCTGCACGGTTAAAGTTGCATTTAATAAAAGGACTCCCTGATTTGCCCATTCTGTTAAATCTCCGTGAGTTTTGCTCTTGTGTCCGATGTCGTTTTCTATTTCTTTATAGATGTTTTGTAATGACGGAGGTAGGGTGACTCCTGATTGGACTGAAAAGCATAATCCGTGTGCTTGATTTGGTTCGTGATATGGGTCTTGTCCGATAATTACTACCTTTACTTTATCAAGAGGGCATAAGTTAAAAGCATTGAATATCTTGTTTGCGGCAGGGTATATTGTTTTCCCCGATAAGTATTCAGAACGGACAAATTCAGCGAGTCTTTTGAAATAATCTTTTTCAAATTCAGGTGCTAGTGCTGATTTCCATGTTTCTTCTATTTTTACTTCCA
>CAZEWI010000064.1:0-3919 GCA_964514455.1 uncultured Bacteroidales bacterium
TTTTGTTTTTTATTCTTTTTCTCTATTTCTATAAAAGTCGGAATGCAATATGTGTTAGATAAAATAAGTAAAGTACTATGTAAAATATAGCCAATGGTTTGTGTATAGTTTTGAAAGATAATGAAGTTAAACATATTAAAATTGTTGAGAATATCATTACTAGTAAATCTATGTATTGTAGGTGAATGTCGTGAATTATTGTTGGTGCTATCACTGCTCCAATCCCTAAAATTAAAGAGATATTTACCAAGACAGAGCCTAGTATGTTCCCTAAAATTATTTGAGTTTTGCCTTTGATACTCGCCATTATTGTCACAATTAGTTCCGGAATTGTTGTTGCTGGTGCCACAATGAATGCTCCAATTATAGAATTCCTTAGGTGTAATATGGTTTGCATTCTTTCTAAACTATCTGTGAATACATCTGTTCCTAGAACTATCAAAATTATTCCTAAAATAAGTTTTACTATTGTTTTTATAGAATAGGTTTTTTGTTTTACAATGTTTTTTGATATCTTTTCTTTTTCTTTGTGCGATATGTATAATGATGCCGTGTATGTTAAAAATGCTAAAATCAATATAACTCCTCCAAATCTTGGCACCGTTCCTGTGTAGATAAAATACGATGCTATGATTGTTGTTATCGCTGTGAAAAATATAGTTTTCTTTAATTGTTTTGAATCTGTCCTTAGATTTGTTATTAGTGCTGCTATGCCTGTTAGCAAAAGTATTATAATTATATTGCTCTCTACAATGTTACCAACTGATATTTCAGAGGAGTTTGTTATTGCTGAATGAATCGCTACTATTAAATCAGGTATTGATGTTCCTATTCCTATGATAAAAACGGATATTATAAATTCTGATATGCCTAATTTTTTCGCTATTTTTGATGTGCTATTTATTAGAAATTCTACTCCAAGTAATAGAATTCCTAAGCCTATAAAAAATAACATAAATATTTCAATCATAAACTAATCATAGCATTCTTTTATCTTTATTTCTATAAGATTAAATTCTTGGGGATTATTTCGGATATTTTTTTGAAGTTTTCTATTGACTGTTATAAAATTCTTTTCTATAATTTTACTCAGAAGAAGAAAGGTGAGAAATGTCAAGTAGTTTCCAAAAGGTTTTGAATAGAATGACTCTTTTTATAGGGTTCCTTTCTGTTGTTCTAATTCTCTCTTTTAATTCTGTTGCTAAATTATGTGCAAATAATCCAATTCTAAACGGAATTATTTTAGGTGTCTTTTTATTTGGTGTTATAATTTGTTTTATAAATATGTTTAGTCTTGTTCCTGAATATAAATGGTTGAAAAAATTTTTATCAGGTGAGGGTATGAGTTCCGAAGATTTGCCTCCTGTGATTTTTAGGCCTGTTGCTAAAATGCTTTTGATGGCTAGGTTAGAGGGGCGGACTTTTATTTCTGGACAATCTCTCCATTCTCTGACGGATATGATTGACAGTAGATTTGAAGAACAAAGAGACAGAATTCGTTATATTACTAATGTTTTAATTCTTCTCGGATTGGTTGGAACTTTTTGGGGCTTGATTCATACAGTTCAATCTTTCAAAGATATGCTTGGTGCGATGACTCTTGATTTTGATGAGTCGGCGGATTTCTTAGCGGTTATTAAAACTAGTTTGGCTGGACCCCTTTCTGGAATGGGTGTTGCTTTTAGTTCTTCTTTTCTTGGTTTGATTTCATCTTTGATTGTTGGTTTTTTATTTCTTCAATTAAATGCTGCTCAAAATGCTATATTTCGTGATTTGGAAGAGGGGCTTGCCGATAAAACTTCAGTTGGATTTGAAGTTTCTGATTGTTCTGGTAGTGTTATTTCTGATGGTGTTCAAGGAACTCTTAATAATTTGATTCGTTCAAGTGTTTCACTTGAAAGATCTTTGAATAGTTCTAGAGATTTGATGAAAATTGATAGGGCTAAAAGCGATGATGTATTACGTGAAGTTGCTGGCTCGTTTAATAAAACTATGACTGATGTTAAACAAGTGTTTAAGCAATATCTTGAAATTAAACCTAAGTTGGATAGATTTTTGAAAACTAATACTAGCGAAAATAAAGGTATTAAAAATAGTATTTTGCAATTAAACGCATCCGTAAAAAAGATGCATAATTCTTTGGTTTCTGTGGCCAAAGGTATTTCTAAAAAGGAGGGAAAGAATGTTTTACAAAAAAGTAAAAGCAGAGGGAACTAATGTTTGGCCAGGATTCGTAGATTTATTCTCTAATCTTGTTATAATTTTAATTTTCGTTTTAATGGTGCTCGTCATAGTTTATGCAAGTTCCGGAAAAGGTGGTTCTAGGACTTCTAAAAAGGTTCTTAAACAGAGAGTCGCAGAGTTGGAAGAAATCAATGCTTATAGTGAAGAGGCTTTGATGAAAAGAGATGAACTCTTGAATCAAGTCAAAAACTTTAATATTGAGTTAGAGAAAAAAATTATGGATAATGATACCGAAAAAGCAACTTTGACGGAGGAATTGCAAAGATTAAATAATGCTTTACAGGCTTCCGAAGGTGAAATTGCTCAGAAAGATATTGAATTTATTGAAATGGAATCTAAATTAAATCGGGCTTTGGCTAATAAAACTGCCGAATATATGGAATATCAATCTATATTTTTTACAGAAGTTAAAAAGGCTTTGAAAGGCGATCGCGATGTTGATGTTTCTAGTGATAGATTTATTCTTCCAACGGAAATTTTGTTTGATACTGGTTCTGCTGTAATTCGTCCAGAAGGATATACTGAATTGAATTATATTGCTGATGTTATCAAAAATTTAGAGGAAAAAATTCCTGCTGATTTACCTTGGGTTATTCGTGTTGATGGTCATACGGATATAGTACCTATTAAACATAGGGTTAAAAATGGAGCAAAAGATAATCTTGAATTGTCTATGATGAGAGCGATGGCGGTTGTTAAATATCTGGAAGGTAGGGGTGTTAAATTAGGTCGTTTAATCCCAAGCGGTTTTGGTGAAAAATACCCAATAGCAAAAGGAAAAACTCCTGCGGATTTACAACAAAATAGAAGAATTGAATTTAGATTGACTAATCCGTAAATTAAATAGTTTTCATTTGTTTTAGCACCTCTTTTTGAGGTGCTTTTTTATTATAATAAAACTAGATTTTACTTGATTTTTCTAAGATGCTAAGTTATTCTTCTAATCTGGATAACTGAAAATAAGGAGTATTATTATGGCTGAAAATCCGCAAAGAGCCTCTCGTTTGGAGAAGTTGGCTAATCTTGAATCTATGGGAATAAATGCTTATCCTCATAAATTTGAGCCTAAAAATTTTGCCGGAGATTTACAAAAAAAATATGCTGATTTGAAGCCTGATACTATTACTGAGGACTCAGTCGTTGTTGCTGGTCGTATTTATGCTTATCGCAATTCTGGTATGTTTATGGATTTACATGATTCAACTGGAAAAATTCAAATTTTTTCTTATAAAAATGAACTCACAGAAGATGTTGTCGCTGTATTAAAATCAATCTCTGTCGGTGATATTATTGGAGTTGAAGGGGTTATATCTAAAACGGCAGCAGGCGAATTGACTGTTCGTGCAAAAAAATTGACTATGCTTTCAAAAAATTTATTACCTTTGCCTGAAAAATTTCATGGGCTTAAAGATCAAGAACTCCGCTACCGTCAAAGGTATTTGGATTTGATTATGAATCCTGAATCAAAAGATATTCTTACCAAAAGATTTTTAATAACTCAGGAAATTCGTAAGTTTATGATTGAAAAGGGATTTTTAGAAGTTGAAACTCCTATACTTCAAACATCAAAAACTGGTGCAGCCGCAAGACCTTTTATTACACATCACAACACTCTTGATGTTGATATGTTTTTAAGAATTGCCCCTGAACTTTACTTGAAAAGACTTATAATTGG
>CAZEWI010000065.1:0-3843 GCA_964514455.1 uncultured Bacteroidales bacterium
TGATGGTCCTGATTCTAAAATGAGTAAATCTCTTGGAAATGCTATTTATCTCGCCGATTCCGCTGAAGAAGTTAAAAGAAAAGTTATGGCTATGTATACTGATCCTAATCATTTGAAAATTACTGATTCAGGTGATGTTGATAATAATCCCGTCTTCATTTATTTAAGTGTTTTTGCTACTGATGATGATTTCGCTGAATTTTTGCCTGAATATCAAAATCTGGGCGAATTAAAGGCTCATTATAAAAAGGGTGGCCTAGGTGATGTCGTCGTTAAAAGATTTCTAAATGATGTCCTTCAAAAGATTTTGACTCCTATTCGTGAAAAAAGGGCAGAGTTAGAGAAAAATCCTGAGTATGTTATCTCGGTTTTGAAAAATGGCTCGGATTATGCAAGAAGTGTCGCGGCTAAAACACTCCAATATATGAAGGAGACTATGGGCTTGGATTACTTTGGTAAAAATAAGTTGGTGTAATATGGAATGTTTTGTTCGCCCAGATTGGATGAAGCAAGTCCCCTTATTCGTTGGGGCTTTTGATGATATTGCTACGATTCCTACCTCTAAAATGTCGGAAATCGCCGTTATAGGTCGCTCTAATGTTGGAAAATCTTCGTTGTTAAATGCTATTACAGGCTATTCAAAATTGGCTAGGGTTTCTAATACCCCAGGGAGAACTCAGACTTTGAATTTTTTTAATTGGTCCGATAGGCTGATGTTGGTTGATTTGCCTGGGTATGGTTATGCTAAGGCTTCTAAAGCCGAGATTTTTAAGTGGGAAGAGAGAATGAAAATCTATCTGTTCGGTCGCCCTAATTTGAGAAGAGTCTTCCTTTTGATTGATTCTAGGCACGGAATTAAAGACTCTGATGTTGAAATTATGAAGCAGTGTGATGCTTCTGGTGTCAATTATCAGGTCGTCCTTACTAAAATTGATAAGGTTTCTGAGAAAGAATTGGTTAAAATTCTTGGTGAAATTGAAAATGCTGTTAAAAAGCATGGGGCTTGCCACCCCGATGTTCTTGCTACTAGCAGTGAGAAAAAGTGCGGGCTGGATCCTGTATTGATGTCTATTTGCGAAGTTTGTTGAGATTGCCACGGGCAAGAGCCCTCGCGATGACAGAGTTGGAGAATAAAAAATTTTTCTTGCCTTTTAGGTTTATTTGTGCTAAAAAATTATCAAGATGTAAATTTTAGAACAATATGAGGCTCTCGTGTTTAGTTTTATACTAATTTTTGTAGGATTGCTGGCTTTGGTAAGTGAAAAAATTGCCAAATCCAATGTGGAGAGAAACTTATATTATGTCGCTTCTGTTGTTCCTTTTTACTCTGATAAAATTTTAAATATAAAGGATTTACTATGGTTAAACAAATTTTTATTGATGCGGTCCATTCAGAAGAGACTCGCGTCGCAGTAGTTGAAAACAAAAAAGTCGTTGATTACGATGTTGAAACTACTACAAAACCTCAGATTAAAGGCAATGTCTATCTTGCAAAAGTGATTCGTGTTGAACCTTCTTTGCAATCTTGTTTCGTTGATTACGGAACAGGTAAAAATGGATTCTTACCTTTTTCTGAAATTCACCCAGATTATTATCAGATTCCTGTTGAAGCAAGAAAAAAAATTATTGAATCTATTCACTCTGAATCTGATGCTGATGATGTTGATGATGATGCTGAAGTTATGGATTTTAACGATCTTGATGACGGGGAAGATAATAAAGAATTACTTAAAAAACTTCGCGAATACAGAATTCAAGATGTTATTAAACCTAAACAAATTATTCTAGTTCAAGGTGTTAAAGAAGAAAGACAACAAAAAGGTGCCGCTCTCACTACTTATTTGTCTCTTCCTGGCAGGTTCGCTGTTCTTATGCCTAATTCTAGAAAGAAAAATGCTTATGGAATTTCTAAAAAAATCAATGACAGAGAGGAAAGAAAAAGACTCCGCGATGTTCTTAAAGAACTTAAAATTCCGGTCGGTATGACGGTCGTTCTTAGAACTGCTGCCTTTGGTATGAAAAAAGCCGATATTAAAAAAGACTATGATTATTTGATTTCTCTTTGGAATGATATTCGTAAAACTACTTTGGAATCTATTGCTCCTGCTTTGATTTATCAGGAAGATTTCTTGCTTCGTCGTGTCGTTCGTGATTTTATTATTGAAAAAGATGATTCTATATTTATTCAAGGTGCTGAAGGTGCTGAGGCTATTCGTGGTTTTTATAAACAATTACACGGTCGCCTTTCTAAAAATATTATTGAATATAATGGCGATATTCCTTTATTCGTTGCTAATGATATTGAAGAACAACTTGAAGGACTTCATAAACCAGAAGTTATTTTGCCTTCCGGTGGTGCTATTGTTATAAATCAAACTGAGGCTCTCGTCGCTATTGATGACAATTCTTCTAGGGCTATTAAAGAAAAAAGTGTTGAAGATATGGCCTTGAATATCAATCTTGAAGCCGTTGAAGAAATTGCTAGGCAATTAAAATTGAGAGATTTGGCTGGACTAGTCGTTATAGACTTGATTGATATGGACGAAGATAAAAATAATCAAAGAGTTGAACAAAAAATGCGTGAGGCCCTTAAAAAAGATAGGGCTAGAATCCAAGTCGGAAAAATCAATGGGTTTGGTGTCTTGATGCTTTCTAGACAAAGACTCCGTTCTACTTTGATTGAGTCTTCTTATGTTGAATGTCCTTATTGTCAAGGGGCTGGTGTCGTTCCTAGTGTCCAAACCGCCTCAATCATGATGCTCCGCCATATTCAAGAAAAACTTATGGCCAAACCTTGCGAAAGAATGCTTGTCTCTGTTCCTTCTGATGTCGCTATGTATATCTTGAATCAGAAAAAATACGATATTGCTAGAATGGAAAAACAATACAATACCGATATTATTATCTATGCTGATGATTCTCTCATGAATATCAACCAATACCAAGTTCAGAGAGGTGGTGTTGAAAGAGAAAAATTAGATGAAATCTTTAAGGCTCATAAACCTGTCGTAAATACTAAAAAGTTAAATCAAGACAGGCAAAATGCTAAAAAAATTATATCCGAAACTCCTACTAGACGGAAGAGAAAATTTGAGGGTCAGTCAAATGCGAAGAAAAAGGATAAAAGTTTGTGGGACAAATTATTAGGCTCTTAATAGTTTTCTTATTTATCGGAATGCCTGCTTTTGCAGGTATTTCCGAAATAAGAGATACAGAGGTTGAGAGTGTTCTTTATAAGTTGATAAACCCAGTCGCTACAACATCTGGTCTGGGTGATGGTCGTTTGAAAATTCATATTTTGAATAGTTCCGATTTTAATGCTTTCGTTTCTACCGGTGAAGATGTTTATCTTTATACTGGTCTTATCAATACTATCAAAAAACCTGATGAATTACGGGCTGTTATTGCTCATGAAATTGGGCATATGCAAGGTGGGCATTATCACATTCTGCAAAACAGAATGGAAAAAGAAATGGCCGGTATGGTTGCTATGCAAGTTCTTGGTGTCGCTATGATGGTTGCTGGTGGCGGTTCTGGTGCTAATCTGGGTGCGGGGCTTATGCTTGGAAGTCAAAGTATCTCAAATCAAAATATGCTGTCTTTTTCCAGAGATGAAGAAAGACTCGCCGATGATGCTGCTTTGAATACTATGAAAAAATTAAAAATTTCTTATCAGAGTTTAATTGATGTTTTAACATCTTCCCGCGATAGTAATTTAATGTCTGAAAATCGTATGAATGCTTATAATATCGGGCATCCTTTGGTTGAAGAAAGAATCAGAAATATAAAACTATGGGCTGATAAAAATAAGTATCAATCACAGAATCTTTCCGAAAAAGATAA
>CAZEWI010000066.1:0-3811 GCA_964514455.1 uncultured Bacteroidales bacterium
CATTTTTTACACATTTTACATAACGACGAAGAATGCAAACCTCTTTGGAAATATCGCCCTTGGTAGTTGTGCAACTAATATCCATATTCTGATTTCTTGCTTCCCCTGTGCCGAGTTCCTTGGCCTTATTGACCTGATAAGCATCAACTGAATATGTTAAAAAAGAAAATATAAATAAAAAAACAATTTTTCTTAGCATTTCAATAACTCCTTACTATTTATCAAAAATTATAACATTAAAAATAAAATGAATCAATAGATTTTTTTTAGTCCTTAAATCCCGAGGCAACTATAAACATTTCAACAGACTCTTTACGGCTGGCTGGAGGTTTGATATGATGAACTTCCTTGAATTTTTTCTTGATTTCAGATAATAAATTATTTGTTGTTCCCCCCGTGAAAGATTTGGCTACGAATGTTCCACCTGTTTTTAGAGTTTTTATTGCGAAGTCAAAAGCATATTCCAATAAAACCATTTGCCTTAAATGGTCCGTCTGCTTGTGTCCAGAAGTATTTGGAGCCATATCTGAAATCACTGC
Source organism: uncultured Bacteroidales bacterium (assembly GCA_964514455.1). Taxonomy (GTDB): domain Bacteria; phylum Pseudomonadota; class Alphaproteobacteria; order Rs-D84; family Rs-D84; genus CAZEWI01. The sequence goes on from CAZEWI010000066.1 coordinate 540, forward strand.
ATCAACTTTTTCCCCATCTATTTTATCATTTAGCCAATCAAGAGCCTCATCAGAAGTAAAATCCCCTTGATAAAATTCTAAATTAGGAATTGATTCAACTTCCAATAAATCCATACCTATAATTCTTGTTTTTGAAAAGGCTTTTGATATGTATTGAGACCAACCACCAGGCGCACAACCTAAATCAACAATGATTTGTCCGTCTTTTAGAAAATGAAATTTTTCATTTAACTCAATCAACTTATAAACCGCACGGCAACGATAACCTTCTCTTTGTGCTTTTGCTACATAAGGATCTTTTAATTGGCGATTTAACCAAGCCGATGAAGATTTTGATTTTTTGATTTTTTTACTATGAATTTCTGGCATATTTATTCGCCCTCTTTTTTGCCTAGCATAAAATCGGGAGGTAATTCTCCATTTTCTTGCATGGTTTTTTGCATATTTTCTGCCATTTGCATCATACCTGACATACCGCCCATATTTTGCATTTGTTTCATCATAGACTGAATTTTTTCAAAATTTTTGAGCAATTTTTCAACATCACTAACAGAAACCCCAGAACCTTTTGCGATTCTTTGTTTTCTGGATTGTAAAATTATCTTAGGATTTTGTCTTTCTTTGGCAGTCATAGATAAAATCATAGCCTCTTGTTTTGAAACATCAGAATCCTTTATTTTATCCTTTATTTGTCCTGCAACTTTTCCAATTCCTGGAAGTAATTTTAAGATTCCTCCAATAGAACCAAGCCTCTTCATTTGACGGATTTGTTTTAGCATATCATCTAAATTAAATTCCCCTGAAAAAAATCTATTACAATTTTTAAAATTTCATCTATACTTAAAATCTGTTCATCAAATTTTCGGCTTCGTTTTTATCAATATTTTGCTCGGCTTTTTCAACTAGGGTTACAATATCACCCATTCCGAGAATGCGACTAGCCAACCTATCAGCATAAAAAATTTCAAAATTGTTTAATTTTTCACCTGTCCCCATAAATAAAATTGGAGCATTAGAAACATATTTCATAGATAAAGCACAGCCACCTCTAGAATCTCCGTCAGCACGAGTTAAAACAATCCCTGTAATTCCAATTTTATCATTAAATGTCTTGGCTACATTGACGGATTCTTGTCCTGCCATTGCGTCAACAGTTATTAAAATATGCTCTGGTTTGGCAATCCTTTTTATGTCTTCCAATTCTTTCATTAAATCTTCATCAATTTGAAGCCTGCCCGCAGTATCAAGAATTATGACATCATAACCATTGCCGAATTTGAGCCCTCTTTTTACAATATCAATAGGTTTTTCATTTTCAATAATTTCCAGAGTATCAACTCCTATTTTATCACCCAAGATTTTTAATTGCTCACGAGCCATAGGACGATAAATATCAGTAGAAATCATAAGAGTTTTTAAGTGTTTTTGCTCTTTTAGATGTAATGCTAATTTAGCAGCGGAGGTTGTTTTTCCAGTTCCTTGAAGTCCTGTCATCAAAATCACAGATGGCTTATCAGAAAAAGTCAATTCACTGGATTTTTCTCCGCCTAAAAGATTTACAAGTTCATCATGGACAATTTTAACTATCATTTCCTGAGGACGAACATCTTTTACAATTTTAGTCCCCTTTGCTTTTTCAGAAATATCGGACAAAACCTGTTTAACGACAGGAAAGGCAACATCAGCCTCTAATAAAGCAATTCTAATCTCGCTCATAGCCTCGGTTATCATATCTTCCGTCAATTCCGTCTTTCCACGAAACCTGTCAAACATACACGATAGTTTTCTTGTTAAATTATCAAACATCATTAAATCCTTTTGTTTTCTGAATTATAATTAAAAATAATCATTTTTTCAAGACAATAATTTTCAGATTGACAACTTGTTATTTTTAGTATTAAACTCATTTAGTAATAAAAGGAATTAAAATGTATGATAAATTTATAACAAATCAAGTTGATTTTGAAGATGTATTGATTCAACCAAATCCTACAAATATCTCATCTAGGAAAGAAACAAATATTGAAAAAGATATTTTTGGAATAAAGGCTTGCCCAATTATAGCTGCTAATATGGATACTGTAGGAACATTTAATATGGCTGAAGCCTTAAAATCAGAAAAAGCATTTACTGCTCTACATAAATTTTATACAGAACAAGAAATCTTAGCATTTTTGAATACTACAAATAACAATAAATATACATTTGTAACTTCTGGAATTAGCAAAAACGAATTTTCTAGAATTGAAAAAATTATGAAAGACCAAGAATATTGTAAAAATATATGTGTTGATGTTGCAAATGGTTATATGAAATCCCTTTGCGATTTTGTTTATAATTTAGCGACAATGTTTCCAAATCATAATATCCTTGTTGGTAATGTAGTTGATAAAATTGGTGCAAAAGCACTAATCGATTCGGGTGCAAAAGGAATTAAAGTTGGTATTGGCCCAGGTGCTCAATGTTTAACTAGAAGAATGACAGGTGTGGGTCGTCCTCAATTATCTTCAATTTTAGAATGTGCAGAAATTACTCATAAACACGGTGTAATAGTTGTTGCTGATGGAGGAATTAAAACTCCTTCCGACTATGTAAAGGCTCTAGCCGCTGGTGCGGATTTAGTTATGATTGGCAGTTTATTTGGAGGCTCGGACGAATCTGATGCAAGATTAGTTTATGATGAAGAAAAACAAATGTACCTAAAAGAAATCTATGGAATGTCTTCAAATAGAGCAATGAAAGTTCATTATAAAGAAATAGGATCTTATAAGGCTTCGGAAGGAAGAGTTAGTTTGGTTCATACAACAGGTCCTGTTAAAAATACAGTGAATGAATTAAATGGTGGTCTTCGTAGTGCTATGGCTTATACAAATACAAAAGACATTAAAGACTTTTTTGCTAATACAAAGTTTTATATAAAATCCAGATAATTTATTTCTTCAAATAATTTTTCAAATATTTTCCAGTATAAGATTTTGGATTTTTAGCAACCTCTTCCGGTGTGCCTGTTGCGACAATTTCTCCACCGCATTCGCCACCCTCTGGACCAAGATCAATTACATAATCAGAGGATTTTATAACGTCCATATTATGCTCAATTACCAAAACTGAATTGCCATTATCTACCAACTCTTGTAAAACATTTAGCAATAATTTTATATCTACAAAATGTAATCCAGTTGTTGGCTCATCCAAAACATAAAGAGTTCTTCCAGTAGATGCTCTGGACAATTCCTTTGAGAGTTTTATTCTTTGAGCTTCTCCTCCTGATA
>CAZEWI010000067.1:0-3782 GCA_964514455.1 uncultured Bacteroidales bacterium
CCAGGACAACATGGACCAACAAAACGCACTGGTTCTGGTTCTGAATACGGCAGACAACTTAAAGCAAAACAAATCTTAAAAGGTTATTATGGCAATATCGGAGAAAAGAAATTCCGCAGATATTACCAAGAAGCAGAGGCTAAAAAAGGCGATGCTTCTCAAAATATGATTGGTATGTTAGAATCCAGACTTGATGCAGTTGTATATCGTGCAAAATTTGCTCCAACTGTATTTGCTGCAAGACAACTTGTAAATCATGGACATATTTTAGTAAATGATAAAAGAGTTAAAATCGCTTCTTATCAAGTTAAACCAGGAGATATTATAACTTTATCTAAAAAAGCACAAGAAATGGCTTTGATTATCAATTCTCTTGAATCAAATGAAAGAAATTTCTGTGATTATGTGAATGTTGATGCTGACAAACTAACTGCAACTTATGTTAGAGTTCCAGCATTTGAAGATGTTCCATATCCTGTATCAATTGAACCATCACTTATCGTTGAATTCTATTCCAGATAATAGAGTGTTCATTATTCTTAAAAGAGTCCGGATTATTTCCGGACTTTTTTATTTGTAATCTATTAAAAAAGTCTTGCGTAGAAAAAAAATATATGGTAAAATACATAATAAGGAAAAGTAAAAGGGAGAAAATTATGAAAAATTTCAAATTATTATTTGCCGGATTTATAGGGGTTTGCGGGTTGCTTATTTCAGATTCAGGAAATGCCGCCGCAACTCGTTCTTCTCAAAGGGTTGGTATTGTAAATACCGCTTCAACTGGTGCAACAAGGGGATTATCAATCGGTAGAGTAAAAACATCAACTGTTACAAGCACATCATCGTCTTCTAGTTCTGATTTACTTGATCTTGGTGCTTGTTCTAAAAAATATATGAAATGCTTACAAAAATCTGATGTCTGCGGTAGTGATTTTAGTAAATGTCATAGTAAATTGACCTTTGATGCACAAAAAACTTATTGTGCTGATGTTTTGAGTTCTTGTACTTCCGCAGCAAAAACATCTTCCTCTTTAATTCCAACATTTAATTCCAGTACAGGTGAGGTTACAGGAACAGGACTTATTGATCTCGCTATTAAAAATGGTTTAACTGCAAGTGCAGAAGGTGCGGTTGAAGAATGTCTAGATGAAATTGATACTTGTGTATCTAATGCTTGTTCTTCTTATCCTCAATTATGTGATTTATCAGCAAGAGTTTTCACTTACAAAAAGGGCGAAAATAAAGGATCTGTGGTTATTTCTGATTCTCTTAGTTCCGAGAATATAAATTCTGCAGATACATCATCATTAAATGCGGTAAAAGCACTTGCTCCAAATATCGGAAAAGCATTATCAACTAATTCTTCTATTTCTACGGGGTCAGAAAGCACTGGTAATTTAATAAGTGCAAAACTTGCTGATTTAAAACCAACTAAAAATTCATCACAATTAAGAAATGATTTCTTGAAAACTCAATGTGAAAGAACAATCGGCACTAATGAATCTTGTAAAATTATTGCTGGAAAAGATCCTTTGACATCTGGTAGAACAACTAGAGATATGGATGATGATGAAATGAGTGATGTATATGATACAGTTTTAGGAAATTATAGTGCTCAAGTAAATTCACTGGCAAGTAATATTGCTAAAAATTTCCGCGATTCTATGGCTAGTAAATGTTATACTGATATGGAAACCTGTGTTCAAAATAGTTGTATGGGTGGTAGTTTAGCCGCTTGTTATTCTAATGCATCAGGTTCTGATAAAATTGATTTACTTTCAAATAATGTTACATCATCAATTACAAATGGATGTGAATCAGTTATAAATTCAAGTGTATCTTGTAATTATGCTTATAATAATGAGGCTGGAAATAGTGATAATTTATTTAATTATTTATGGACAAACAATAAAACAGGATATGTTACAAAATTAAATGGATTATTGGCTAGTTCTTTCTCTGAGGGACAAATTCGTGAGTTGAAAATGTCTTGTCAAAATGCGATAGAGTCTTGTATTGATGGAGTATGTGGCCCTGATTACAGTGGTTGTTTTGTTTCCAATGTAGAAAATCTAAAAAGAGGCACTAAAGAGACTGGTTATACCGCTTCATCAATTAAAGGTTATTTAGATGTTGAAATTGTAAAAGGTATGTGTTTGCCAGAAGTTAAACAAAATCAAGATTGTTTGGATACTTATTTCGCAAATGTTGTAACAGACGGAAATTCTCACACTTCAGGTGGTACTGGTTGGGGAAGTCCTACAAAAGGCATTGGTACTGCTTGGAAATCATCTACAAATAACGATGAAAATACAATTTTTAACGAATTGTTATCAGATTATGAGACTGTTATTTTAGCAACTATGAAATCAGATATGTTAAAATTGAGAGAGGCTTGTTTAAGTGGTGGTGATGGCTATGCTTGGGGTGCTAAACCATCAACTAATTCTAGCCGTGCCCCAACAGCAAGTGGATCAGCAGTTTCTGATTATATGAAAAAAACTCCTCCATCAGCAGATTCAAGTAATGTATTAGATAATACTTGCTGGGTTCGTGTTGATGTTATTTCTGATGATGATAAATTGACAAGGGATTCTAATTTAAATCTTGCTAGTAAGACTAGTAAGAGAATTCTATCTGCAAGTTTTGATAGTCGTTGGTTCCCTGCTGGTGCCGCAATTACTTGTGGAGAATGGAATGCAACAGAAATTCGTCACAGAACATTGAAAGCAAATCAAACTGCAATCGGTTGGGCAACTGCAGCCTCTGTCGTTGGTGGTGCCGCTCTTGGAACTGGATTAGCGGAAGGATTAAAGGAAAAAATGGGGATTAAAGGGGCTGATGATATTTCTGAAGAATATGGTACTTTGTTATCAGAATTTAATACTGGCGGAGGAAAAGAATGTACAAAATCTACTACTACTACTACTACTAATAATAATAGTAATTGCAGTAACTGCCAAGAAGGTGATAAATATAAGACTCTTGCTTCTGGTGGAGTATCTTCAGCCACAACACCGAAAGGCACAAAGATATATGAGAAATGTTTTAATGGTTTAACTCCTGGGAGAGCAATGATTCTTTTTAATAAATTAAAAGATAAAGATGGAGAAGTTGCTGAAAATCAAGATACATCAAAAGGCAGTAAATTAGTTAAAAATAATACAGCAAAACGAGTATTGGCAGATGTTGGTTTGGCGGGGGCTGGTGCGACAGTTCTTGGTTTGGTTGTAAATAAATCTATGTCGGCTGCTGCTGTTAAAAAAGGTTATGAAAATGTAAATTGTTATATTGGAGGAACTCCTGTTTCTACTTATGGAGAAACATTCCAATTGGATAAACAAGAGTAAGAATTTTTTGTGAAAAGGGAGCCAAACCTAGCCGGAGATATGGTAAAAAAATCCTCATTTATTTGAGGATTTTTTTTATTGAGTTTTATTTGTCATTGCGAGGAGTGCTGTTTTTATTCTGTCATTGCGAGGAGTGAAACGACGAAGCAATTCCTTATTCCCTCTACCGCAAGGCGGGGGAGGGAGATAAGGAATATCTGATTAGATTCCACGGGGCTTTGCCCCTCTGAATGACAGAAATTTTGAAAAAATTTCTTAAAAATAAGGAATGTTGGAATTATTTTTATTCTGTCATTGCGAGGAGTGTTATTTTTATTGTGTCATTGCGAGGAGTGAAACGACGAAGCAATTCCTTATTTCCTCTACCGCAAGGCGGGGGGAGGTAAGGAATATCTGATTAGATTCCACGGGGCTTTGCCCCTCTGAATGACA
>CAZEWI010000068.1:0-819 GCA_964514455.1 uncultured Bacteroidales bacterium
GAAGGATTGACACCCCCTCCTGAAATCGCTAGGGCGATTTCGTCCTCCCCCTCTGACGATGGAGAGGGAGAAGTGAATGTTAGATTGGATTCCACGGCAGGCAGAGCCTGCCTCTGAATGACAGGGTTGGAGTGTTGTGGCCTGACCAAGTCAGGAATGACAGCGTAAAAGGTGGATTGCTTCGCATTTGCTCGCAATGACAAATGAATAATTATAGGACTTTTAAGATGTTTTCTACGGCTTTGTTTTCTGTCTTGATTTTGCTTGCCATTTTTTTCATCTTTTCTGGATTCTCAAACCAATTTTCTATTACATTATTTAGACTTCTTGGACAGAAATCTTTTTGCTCTATTACTACTCCGCCGCCTTTGCTCTCAAATAATTTCGCATTCGCTAATTGGTCGGGATTTACTGTTAGTGGAACTAATATCGCAGGTCTGCCTACGGTCATAATTTCCATAACTGCACTTGCTCCTGCTCGTGAAATTATCATATCTGATTTTGCCATTTGGTCCGCCATATCATTTATAAAGGGAACTAATACCGCTCTGATGTTATTTTTGCTGTATAATTTTGTTAAATCCTTTACCATATCTTGTGGAACTTGTTGAACTAATTTTATTCTTTTCTTTATTGCTATCGGTAAGTCTATTAAAGCATTTGGAACTACATCATTTAAGACTTTTGCTCCAAGGCTACCGCCCGTAACTAAAATGTTAAAGTCGTTCTTGCCGTTGAATTGAAATGGGTATTTTGAGGCTTGGATAAACTCATTGCGGACTGGTAAGCCTGTGTATGTCGTGTTTGTATTTTCTGGTA
>CAZEWI010000068.1:848-3684 GCA_964514455.1 uncultured Bacteroidales bacterium
CCTGTTTGCTAGGCCCATATAGCCGTTTTGCTCGTGTAAAATTATTGGAATCCTGAATAATTTTCCCGATAATACTATTGGAACTGATGGATAGCCTCCGAATGCTAAAATTATATTTGGTCTTTTGAATATAAAACGAAATGATATTGCTGTCGTTGAAATCCCTAGTAAAAATAGGGCTTTCACTTTTGATATTATTGATTTAGTTCCAAAACCACTCGCCATAATTTCCACGATTCTTATTTTCTCGGGAGCATTTTTTTTGACTAAATTAAATCCCCTTTTATCTGTGGAAATAGTTATATCGTAATTTTTTTTCGTTAGTTCTTTTACTACTGAAATTGCAGGAAAAATATGTCCTCCTGTTCCGCCCGTTGCTATCCAAATTTTAGTTGCTTTCATTTTCTTTTACCTCTTGTTTTGAAAAATCGTATTTATCTGCTCTGATTAAAGCAAGCAAAAAGCCGAATAATATACAGAATGACACTAATGATGAACCTCCATACGAAATAAATGGAAGGGTCATTCCTTTTGGCGGCATAATGCTTAAATTCGTTGATATATTTACGAAAATTTGCCCCGCGAAAATTGAAATTATTCCGCCTACTGCTATCATGGTGAATTTATCTTTGATGATAGTCATACGGCTTAAAACCCTTGTGATTATTAAAAAGTATATCAGTAATACCCCAATAGCAAGAATCGCACCTACATCTTCCGCTATCGTCGCAAATACAAAATCTGTATGGCTGTCCGGTAAGTATGCTTTGACATAGGAATCACCCCATTTGCCAAATATGCCACCATGACGAATACAATCTGTTGCTTGCTCAACTTGGTATGTATCTGTGCCTGCCCCAAGGCCAAAAAAGGCATTGACTCGCCCCCTTACATGCGATAGCAACAAATAGGCTAGACAAAATAATCCAAGGCCTCCGCCTAGACTGATAAATGCTGAAAATAAACTTGTCCCCGCTAAGAATAACATTATCGCAAATACTATCATATATATCAATGACATTCCAAAGTCCGGTTGTGCAAATAAAATCCCTATGATTAAAGCCGTTGTCCCACCTACGATTGCAAATTGTTTCCAGACTTTTTTGAAATCTTTGAAAAATCTTCCAGGGGCAAGTTCTGCTATCTTTGTTAAATATATCGCACAAAATACTATCCAAAATGGTTTTAATATCTCTGATGGTTGAATTTGCATTCCTAAATTTATCCATCGCTTAGAGCCTTTGATTACCATAGGGTGTATTAAAGTCATTAGCAGTAGTCCTATGCCAAATATAAGTCCCACATAAGATAATTTCTTTATAGTTTCTTTACTTAAAAATGAACAAAATATCATTGCTCCAAAGCCTATTGCGGCTGGTATCGTATATTTATAAAAGAAAAATAGAGCAGGGTAGCCAATCCTTCGCGCAGCATAAGGGCCTGCTGTGAATAATACCATAAAGCCTATCAAAATTAAAGATAAGGTGAGTCCTATGATTCTTTTATCTATTTGAAAAAACCATTTTGATAGAAGACTCTTATCTGATCTTTTGATGAAAAACATTTGCCCCCTCTATATTAAAGATATTATCAATGCTAGTGCTGAAAAAATTACGGTCATAATCCAAAATCTGCTGACTATCTTGGTCTCGGACCAACCGGATAACTCAAAGTGGTGGTGTAATGGTGCCATTTTGAAAATCCTTTTGCCGTGTGTTAGTTTGTAATAATATCTTTGTAAAAATGATGAGCCTAATTCTGCTACTAATACTAATGCCGCTATCGCCATTATTATCTCAAATTTAGTCATCAATGCAATTACTCCTAAAAGTCCGCCTAGGGCAAGTGAGCCTACATCGCCCATAAATATACTCGCTGGTTTTGAATTAAACCATAAAAAGCCTAGAACTGCTCCCATTGTTGCCCCTATTACTGGCAATAGTCCCAAAATCTCTGGCATAAATATAGGTGAGTTTGTGTGATTAAAGCCTATCATTAAAACTATTAAAGCCATTAGCCCGATTATTACTAGGTACATTCTGGATACTAAGCCGTCTAGGCCGTCTGAGATATTTACTGCATTCGCTGTTCCTACTATGACTAAATATGCATAAATAAAGTAAAAAATTGATAGTGGTAACATTATATGCCATATCGGTAAATATACTGATGTCGGATTTATATTCGCTGGCAATAAATAGCCGTCTATGAAAAATGTTGCACTTAGTGCAAATATGCCTTCTAAAATTAAACGGCCTTTTTCTGATAAGCCTTTATCTGCTGATGTATGCTTTATTTTCAAATAATCGTCTAGGAATCCTAATAATCCAAAGGTCGTCATTACAAATAATGCTGTCCATGCCCATAAATTTGACCAATCCATTACTAATCCACACGAAATTAAAATCGCTCCCAAAATTAAAAGTCCTCCCATCGTCGGTGTCCCAGATTTTGCAAGGTGTGTTTGTGGGCCGTCTGTCCTGATTGGTTGGCCTTTCTTTTGCCAATGATGCATTAGTTTAATAAATGGTTTGCCAAAGACTAATACTATAAATAATGATATAAATGCAGGTAGAAAAAATTGTATTAGTTCCGAATTTATTATGTTTGTTGGTAATATTGTATCAAAAAAATTTAACATTTTATGTCCTCCAATAAGTGATTCTGATTCTTTTTTTTATTATATCACTTCTTTGGACTAAAATCCAATCATAAATAGGAAAATTTTATATTGAGATTGGATTCGTCGCGGTGCTTCTTGGCAATGACAGATGAAGGATTGACACCCCCTCCTGAAATCGCTAGGGCGATTTCGTCCTCCCCCGCAAGCGGTAGA
>CAZEWI010000069.1:0-3416 GCA_964514455.1 uncultured Bacteroidales bacterium
TAGCACCACCCTGTCATTCAGAGGCAGGCTTCGCCTGCCGTGGAATCCAATCTAAACTTTCACTTCCCCCTCTACCGCAAAGTTGAGGGTTTATGCCAGAAAAACAATTTTAACATTCCTTATTCCCTCTACCGCTTGCGGGGGAGGACGAAATCGCCCCAGCGATTTCAGGAGGGGGTGTCAATCCTTCCTTATAAACTCTCCGCCGTCATTCCGCATTCAGTGCGAAATCTCGTCATAACCCACTCATTCAACCCAACATCATCACAAGGGATACTCCACTATGTCATAACCCGCTCAAAATACTCCACCCCTCTTTTCCAAAATAACACTTGACAAAAAAGCATTTTAGTATTAAATTTATAATATGAAAGAGTTATTAAAAAGCATTATAGACATACCTGTTGCTATATATAAGAACAGCAAGATATTATTTTTATGGCTTTTGATATACTTTTTAATAGGCTGGACGATATTTTATTTTATATTTGGCTTTAATATATTTAGCATCAATCATTGGAATCTATTACATTTAGCATGGACGAAAGGCTGGACATTCCGAGGGCTCATAGACATAACATTTTTTATTTCATTATTGAGTTTTGTTCCAATAATGATAGCGACCAGCATAATGATGACAAGGGGCAATTGGTGGAGCAGTTTCAAGAACTGGCTACCAGTAATAACAATTCCAGCATTAAAGACAAAATCCGAAACATCAACACCAACAGAAAAAACAGAAGACAAATCACCAGAAAACACCCCTATTTCAATACCAAATGATTTACCTGCTGAATTAGCCGAGGCATATATAATAACCACAGAAAACGGCTCAACCGACAAGATAATAGAGCAAGCAAATTACAACGAACCAGAATCCGAGGAAATAATAAACCCAGATAATCCAATTGCGAGTGCAATGCTACCAAAAGATTTTAACATAGACCCCTCAGAATTTTCAAATCTAGATAACGATGAAGAGGAAGACACCAAAGAACAAAATCAACAATCTCAAATAAGCACAGAAAAATTAAAATCAACCGAACTAGAATTGAATAAAATGGGCTTTCAAACAGAGATTTCAGACAACCTGATAATAGCGAATAAAACTGAAAAGCATTACATTATAGCAACCCATCAAGACGAAGGCACTTGGCTGGCAGATGATAAGGAAGACCGCGAAACAACTCCGCTTTGGTTCACCGAGGGGACATTCAAAGTATCTCCAATTTACGAATTAGAGCAAAAGACTGCTGAATTAAAATCATTAAACCCTAAAAACGAATATGAATCTGTTTTATACTTAGAAACAGATGACATACTCAATTTTTCCGAAATAGAATCTTTACTGGATAAAAAAGACATCAAAATCGTCAAAAGTTTAAGTGAATTAAACTAAAAAATTATCTAGCAAAATAATTTCCAATAACAAGAACGAACATTAAAAATATTAAAATGATTCCAATCAATTTCAAGTTTGTAATATATTTTTTCATAGCATCATTTTTAGAATCAACCATAGCACACTCCTTTATTTTTTAAGATAATTATATTATAACATCACAGATAGAAAAAATCAAAATAAAACTTGTAATTTTTAATAACAGGATTTAGAATAAGAGACATGAAAATCACGAAAGCAAAATTATACAAGTTTTTTGAATGGTCCGTAACGGGGCTATTTTGGTTTATCATAGTTAGTTTAATTGCATTGACTCTGATATTTGTCCGCTATGGGAATGATTTGCCTAATTATATGAGTCTTGCGAGTTATCGCCCACCTATAGCGACCAGATTATATGCTGCTGACGGGACGATGCTGATTGAATATGCGAATGAAAGACGAGTATTTCTTGAGTATAATGACATACCAAAAAATCTAATAAACGCCTTTGTATCAGCCGAGGATCAAAACTTTTGGAATCACCCAGGGATTGATATCACGGGGATAACCCGCGCATTTGTATTTAATACAATCAGAGCCCTCGGAGGTCCAGCAAAGTTTTCTGGCGGATCAACTATAACTCAACAAGTTGCGAAAAACTTCTTTTTAACAAGGGAGCAATCAATATCCCGCAAACTCCGAGAAATGATACTTGCATTAAAACTTGAAAGAACATTTTCAAAGGAACATATTATAACATTATATATGAATCAAATATACTTGGGGGTTCGTGCATACGGAGTTGGATCTGCGGCCTTAATGTATTTTAATAAACCGGTATCAGAACTCACAATTGCCGAAAGTGCATTTCTTGCGGGCTTACCAAAAGCACCGACAACGTACAATCCAGTTACAAATTACGAAGGTGCATTAAACCGCAGGAATTGGGTAATCAATCGTATGTACGCCGAGGGATATATCACAAAATCGGAAAGGGACGAAGCCCTTGATTCTGATTTGAATGTAAGTAATGAGTTTATACAACAACAAAAAGACGATTTTCTCTATTTTGCCGAGGAAGTCCGCCGCCGTCTGCTTGATAGCCTTGGACATGACCAATTATACGAGGAAGGTCTATATATAAAAACAACATTAAATCCAGAATTACAAGAAGTAGCAACAAATGCTCTCCGTAAAGCAATACTTGATTACGATAGGACTCGTGGCTTCCGTGGGCCAGAGGCTAAAATAAAATTTGGACAAAACAACGAATGGACAAAATCATTACGCAGAACCAGAGTTGCAAGCGGTGTTCCATCTAATTGGAGGAAAGCAGTTATTTTATCAACAAACGGGGAATCCGCAACAATTGGTTTTGAGACTGGAAACAAGGAAACAATGTATGTCCAAAATTCCTCATGGGCAGCACCGGCTACCAGCACTCAGTCTATGGTAGGAGGCCTGACTGATTTCAGAAACATATTAAAACCTGGCTATGTAGTTTTTGTAGAAAAAACTGACCGAGGCTATGAACTCCGTCAAAATCCAGAAATCCAAGGGGCAATTATGGCAATAAATCCACATACAGGCCGAGTAATTGCAATGAGCGGTGGTTTCTCATTTGTAGATTCTTCATTTAACCGAGCAACTCAGGCTTATCGCCAACCTGGATCATCAATAAAGCCATTTTTATACCTTGCCGCTTTGATGAGACCTGATTTTACACCCGCAACAATAATTCTTGATGCTCCAATAGTAGAGGATAATTATGACGGCACACAATGGAAACCAGCAAACTTTGATAATAAGTTTTTGGGTGAAATACCACTTCGTATGGCACTTGAAACATCTAGGAATTTACCAGCCATTCGTCTTGCTCAATCCATAGGAATCAGAAATGCAGTATCTATTGCTGAAAAATTTGGAATATACAAGCCAAGTTTATTTAATATGAATTTATCTATGGCTCTTGGAACGGGCGAGACAACATTGGAAAAGATGACCCTTGCGTTTGCTAGTTTTGTAAATGGAG
>CAZEWI010000070.1:0-3234 GCA_964514455.1 uncultured Bacteroidales bacterium
CAATTTGAACATTCCTTATTCCCTCTACCGCTTGCGGGGGAGGACGAAATCGCCCCAGCGATTTCAGGAGGGGGTGTCCAACATTCACCCGTCATTGCGAGACCACTTGCCGTGGCAATCTCTTATTGAAAAACTAAAATCATTTTGCTAAAATAAAAAAATGACCAGAAAGAAAATCAGTTTTGAAAGTTTATTAAGCGATAAAATCATCACAGAGCCAACGGAAAAATCAACAGACATTTCGGCGGCCATGTCATCTATTGCGAACAGTATGAATCCATATTTGAAAGAATATCCACTGGATTCCGAGCAACAAGAAATTTTTGAAAAAATAGAAAAAACGAAAACGAATATATTTATACACGGCGAAGCAGGCTCTGGCAAATCCAGTTTTATACAATACTTAAAAAATCATTCATCAAAACGGATTAGGCTTGCGTGTCCGACAGCGATAGCGGCCTTAAACATCGGAGCAACGACATTACATTCATTATTTCAACTACCTTTAAGCGACTTTATAATTTTGAACGAACTCAACAAAACGAAGAGATATAAATTATCATCAATTTTAAGCAAGACAGATATTTTAGTCATAGATGAGATTTCAATGGTTCGTCCTGATATTCTTGATGCAGTTGATTATTTATGCCGAGTTGCGAGACATAATAATTTACAATCATTTGGAGGCTTACAACTTGTATTAGTTGGTGATTTATGCCAACTTCCACCAGTAATAAAATCAAATGCTTATGAAATTTTTGAAAAAGAATATGGCAATCGCCTAACATATTTTTTTGACTCAAAGGCTTATGTAAACGGGCATTTTGAGAAATACGAATTAAAAAAAATATACAGACAATCCGATAAAACCTTGTTAAAAAATTTATCAAACATCAGACGGGGAAAGGATTTGAAGTCATCAATAAAATATTTCAACGATTCCAAATTTGAAAACTCAGATGAAATAAAAACAGCGATAACTATAACACCATATCGTCAAACAGCCGAGAGAATCAACGAAAAGAATTTGAATAAAATAAACGAACAAGAAGTAATATACGAAGCAAAATTAAAAGGCAGTTTTGAAACAGCGAAAGATTTTCCATCACCAAAAACATTATGCTTAAAGAAAGGAGCATTAGTAATTTTTAATAAAAACAATGCGAACGAATGGATAAATGGGACCAGTGGGATAGTGGAAGATTTATCCGAGAATGCGATAAAAGTTCGTCTTTTAAGTGGCGGCCGAGTTGTGTATGTAAAAAGGGAGGAATGGAAAAGTTTCAGTTATGATTATGATATTTTATCGGGAGAAATAACGGAAAGAGAAACCGGAGTATTTACACAATTTCCATTACAACTAGGCTATGCGCTAACAATTCACAAAGCCCAAGGAAAAACTTTGGATAAAGTAATAATAGACTTATCAGGCGGGGCATTTGACCACGGCCAAGCCTATGTTGCTTTAAGTAGAACGCATACAAAATCTGACATACATTTAATTCGGGATTTAAAAGAATCGGACATAATTTTAGACTCACGAGTTTTAGAATTTTTACAAAAATAAAGATATAATTCTTGATTTTTATAATTTTTTAAGTATAATTCAATGTATGCGAAAGCAATTTATAAAGTAATTTAATTTTAGGGATTTAATTTATGGCAAATCAAAAACAAAAAAACGGGCAAATGGGTTCTATGATTCAACGTTGCCACAAATGGCGTCAAAACCGCAAAAAATATCTAGATATGGCACGTATTACGACTGACGAGATTGAAAGGGAAAGATTATTTCAAATGGCGGAACACTACGGCCGAATGGTCTCAAACGAGCAAGAAAGAATTGATAATGTCCGTGATGAAAAAACCAAAAAGGAACTTGAAACAGAATTGGCTCAGGATTTAACTGAAACAGAAGAATCAGAGAGCGATGACATTCCAAATCTCCAATCGGGAGTATTACCAGATTTTTTAACTGACTAAAAATATGACATTAAATTATAATTTTATAATTGAAGAATTTCCGAACAACGATATATGGCAACAAGTTTTAGAATCATTCGGAGCAACAAGAAAGTCAAGTGATTCAAACTTATGGGAAATTGATTTTATTTTAACAGATAAGAAACGAACAAAATATAATTTACCAAAAATAGATATAAATAAAATATCACTTGGGCAAAGCACATCTGATTTCATCTCTGAAATAAATAATAAAATTCAAAAAGAGAACGAAAAAATAATAAAAAACATTCAAATAGCGGAACTATCACAAACCGAGAAATCAATTTTAATTGCGATTTATAAATCTGGAAAATCTGGAATAACAATCAGCGATTTATTAAAAACAATAGGTTACGAAGCCGAAGTAAATTCACATACTATACAAACGCACCTGCATTCAATCCGAAAAAAAATCAACAAAGAAATAGAAGTAAAAAATGGCAAATACAATTTTAAGTGAGTTCAAATTATTTTATTATAACTCCGTGTCATCTACAATGGACAAGGCCAAGGAACTGATAGAAAATCAAAAAGCAGGCGATCGCAGCATTATAATTTCAGATGATCAAACACACGGCCGAGGCAGACATGGAAACACATGGGTAAGTCATCACGGAAATATATTCACCAGTTTAATATACAATTCAGATATGCCGGTCCATATAATGTCCTACATAACGGGTATAGCCATAGCCGAGACATTAAAACAATTTGACATCAATGCAGAAATAAAATGGCCGAACGATGTATTGATAAACGGGCAAAAAACGGCAGGTATTTTAATAGAATCTTTTGATAACTATTACATAGTAGGCATAGGAATCAATTTAATATATTCGCCTAAAAAAAATATAAAATATAAAACGACATACTTAAAAAAGTATTCAAAAAAAGTTGTCAGGGAAAAGATTTTAACAGATTTAATAGCGAAACTTGACTTATGGAGATTGCTATATCAAAAGAAAGGCTTTGAGCCAATAAAAAAGAAATGGGAAATCTTAGCCCATAATTTTATAGACAGTTTAATAACATATAATAACGAGCAATTAAAGGTTCTAGGATTAAATTCAGACGGGGCATTAGTAGCAAAAAATAAATACGGCGACAATGTTTTAATCTACGCCGGCATATAAAAAAATTCTACTTTTCAATCAAGAAATAACTAGTCATTGCGAGGGCCCTTGCCCGTGGCAATCTCTCTACGATGTCATTCCTGTGTAGGCAGGAATC
>CAZEWI010000071.1:0-3124 GCA_964514455.1 uncultured Bacteroidales bacterium
GAAAATATGATGTCACATCTATAACAATTAAACCAGAGTTATTAAAAGAAGATGTCGCAATGGTTCAAGATGTCGTTAAAGCTGCTTTCGTAGATGCTAAAAATAAAGCAGATACAATTATTGATCAAGTAATGAGTCAAGCAACGGCCGGAATGCCTATGCCTCAATAGTTAAAGGTGATTTCTATGAAGTTTAAGTCTGATTTTTTACACGAAATGAATGAAAGAGGGTTCGTTCATCAATGCACTAATCTTGATGGTTTGGATTCTTTATTATCCGGTAAAAATAATACTGCTTATTTGGGCTCGGACCCAACGGCAGACTCGCTTCATGTTGGACATCTCGTTCCTGTGATGATGATGAGATGGTTTCAAAAATATGGTAATAAGCCAATTTTATTAGTCGGTGGTGCAACTGGAAGAATTGGTGATCCTTCGGGTCGCGATAATTCTAGGCCTATGATGACTGAAGAAATTTTACAGAAAAATATCGCTGGGCTTAAAAAATCTTTTTCTAAATTTTTTGATTTTTCTGGTTCGGATTCTGCCGAATTAGTTGATAATTACGATTGGTTTAAGTCTGTTGGTTATATTGATTTGCTTCGTGAATTTGGGACTTCTTTTACTATTCCTAAAATGCTTTCTATGGAGTCTGTTAAAAAAAGATTGGACTCTGGAACTATGACTTTCCTTGAATTTAATTATATGATTCTGCAAGCGATTGACTTTTTGAAACTCTATGAAAATAAAAATTGTAAATTGCAACTTTGTGGGGCTGATCAATGGGGTAATTGTGTTATGGGGCTTGATTTAGTTCGTCGCAAAAAATCTGATGAAGTTTTTTGTTTGTCTTGTCCTTTAATTACTGACTCTGCCGGAAATAAAATCGGTAAGTCCGCCGGTAATGCCGTTTGGGTAAATGAAGATAAAACTTCTCCTTATGATTATTATCAGTATTTTAGAAATGTTGATGACTCTATCGTTATTAAAATGATTAAATTATTTACTGAAATACCTTTGGCTGAAATTCAAAAAATGGAAGGGCTTTCTGGTGCCGAATTAAATGCTGTTAAAAAATTATTGGCTTTTGAAGCAACTAAAATTGCTCATGGAGAGGCTGCCGCAAAATCCGCGGAAGAGGCCGCTGGTGCTGTATTCTCGGGTGGAGTTTCCGAAAATATGCCTGCCTATAATTGTAAAGATTCCGAAATTGGTTTATTAAATCTTATCGTTGATTCAGGTTTGGCTTCTACTAATTCAGAGGCTAGAAGATTTGTCGCCGATAGTGCTGTAAAAATTGATGGCGATGTAATTTCTGATGTTAAATTTATTGTTAAAAAATCTGATTTTTCTGATGAATTTTGTGTTCTTTCAGTTGGTAAGAAAAAGTTTGTAAGGATTATATTTTAATGAACCAAAAACTGATTAGAAATTTTTCTATTGTCGCTCATATAGATCACGGAAAATCTACTCTCGCTGATAGGTTGATTGAATTTACTGGTGCTTTACAGAACAGAGAAATGAAGGCTCAAGTCCTTGATTCTATGGATATTGAACGAGAAAGAGGAATCACTATCAAGGCTCAAACTGTTCGTCTGAATTACAAAGCAAAAGACGGAAATGTTTATCAATTAAATCTTATGGATACCCCAGGGCATGTTGATTTTTCTTATGAAGTTTCCAGATCGTTGGCGGCTTGTGAGGGGGCTATTCTTTTAGTTGATGCTACACAAGGTGTTCAGGCTCAAACCCTTGCTAATGCTTATCTTGCTATTGAAAACGATTTGGAAATTTTGCCCGTCTTAAATAAAGTTGATTTGCCTTCTAGCGATATTGAAAACTCTAAACAACAAATTAAAGAAGTTATTGGAATTGATGCAGAAAATGCTATTTCTGTTTCTGGAAAAACTGGGTTTGGTGTTCCCGATGTTTTAGAGGCTATCGTAAATAAATTGCCCGCTCCTTATGGTGATGAAAATGCTCCTGCTAGGGCTTTACTTGTTGATAGTTGGTATGATTCTTATCTTGGTGTAGTTGTTCTTATTCGTATTGTTGATGGTAAATTATCAAGAGGTCAAACTATTAAATTCTTATCTACAAAAGCAGAATATAAAATTGATAAAATCGGTTATTTTAGCCCTAAAATGGTTTTTAATGATGGTCTATCTACTGGTGAAATTGGATTCATTATTACTGGTATGAAAACTATTCATGATTGTTTGATTGGCGATACTATTGTTGATTCTAAAAATCCAGAAGTTAAGGCTCTTGCTGGGTTTAAGCCTTCTGTTCCTGTTGTTTTTTCTTCGTTCTTTCCTGTTGATGCTGATGATTATCCTGCACTAAAAGAGGCGAGTGAAAAGTTGGCCTTGAATGATGCTTCGTTTAATTTTCAACCTGAAAGGTCTTCTGCTCTTGGGTTTGGGCTTCGTTGCGGATTCCTTGGGTTGCTTCATATGGAAATTATTTCCGAAAGATTGTTTAGAGAATTTAATCTGAATCTTATTACTACCGTTCCTAGTGTTCGTTATAAATTAGATATGGCTTCCGGTGAAACTATTGAAATTCATAATCCTGCTGATATGCCTGAACCTAATTATATTCAAAAAATATACGAGCCTTGGGTTAGGGCAACTCTGATTTTGCCTGATGCTTATTTGGGAAATATACTTGGGCTCTGCACTGAAAGACGCGGTATTCAAGAGAATCTTACTTATGTCGGAAATAGGGCTATGGTCGTTTATAAATTACCTCTCGCAGAAGTCGTTTTTGATTTTTATGATAGAGTTAAATCTCTTTCTGCTGGGTATGCTTCTTTTGATTATGATATTTTAGGTTATGAAGAGTCCGATTTAGTTAAAGTTTCTATTCTTGTAAATGGTGAAGTTATTGATCCTTTATCTTTTCTTTGTCATCGCTCGTCTTCCGAATTTAGAGGGCGGCAAATTGTTACAAGATTAAAAGATTTAATTCCTAGACATCAATTCAAAATCCCTATTCAGGCCGCTATCGGTGGTAAAATTATTGCTAGGGAAACTATCGCTGCTTTCCGTAAAGATGTTACTGCTAAATGCTATGGCGGAGATATTACTAGAAAAAGAAAACTTTTGGAAAAACAAAAAGAG
>CAZEWI010000072.1:0-3015 GCA_964514455.1 uncultured Bacteroidales bacterium
GGGGAGGACGAAATCGCCCTAGCGATTTCAGGAGGGGGTGTCCAACATTCCTTATAAACTCTCCGCCGTAATTCCGCATTCAGTGCGAAATCTCGTCATAACTAGAATCATTTAACAAATCCTGTCATTCAGAGGCAGGCTCCCGCCTGCCGTGGAATCCAATCTAATCTTCCTTATACCAACAAAAACATTTTATGTTTTTGTGTCATTCTGGGCTTTGCTCAGAATCCATGAAATACATCATTTGTCATTGCGAGGGCTCTTGCCCGCGGCAATTCCACCCAAACACCTAAATAAAAATAAAAAAAGAGAGAAGTAAAAACTTCTCTCTAATTCATTCCCTCTCCAAAAGGAATTATCTATGCAAAAAAATTATTTTCTTTTTGCAACTTTTTTTGCTACTGGTTTTTTAGCAGCAGGTTTTTTAGCAGCAACTTTTTTAGCAACTGGTTTTTTAGCAACTACTTTTTTTGCTACAGTTTTTTTAACAGCAACTTTTTTAACTGCTTTTTTAGCAACTACTTTTTTTGCTACTGCTTTTTTAGCAACTACTTTTTTTGCTACAGGTTTTTTTGCAACTACTTTTTTAGCAGCAGGTTTTTTAGCAGCAACTTTTTTAACTGCTTTTTTAGCAACAGGTGCTTTAACAGCTAATTTTGCAACTTTTTTAACAACCTTTTTAGCAACTGGTTTTTTAGCAGCAACTTTTTTTACGATTTTTTTTGCAACTACTTTTTTTGCTACTGGTTTTTTAACAGCAACTTTTTTTGCTACTGGTTTTTTAGCAGCAGGTTTAGCACTTGCTTTGCAAGCACATTTTTTTGGTTCTTTAAAGAACTTAGTTAAGATAGACATTCCTTTCTCCTTCGTTTGTCTTACTGACCATTTTTATGATCATAAATATATTATGATTGAAAAAGAAAAAAGAGTAAAGAACTTTTTACACTTTTTTTAATTTTTTTTGAAAAAAAATTTCAAGAAAATAATTTTTTGAAACCATCTTCAATTTTTTTAACATACTCTGGATTATGATCACGCCAATACTTTGGACTTTTCATCATATCACGAAGTTCATTTTCAGAAAGTCTGTCGGGCTTAGATTCATTGATGTTTAGAGCGGGCTCATTAGACTTCATCATATTAAAAAGCACTTCAATTCCATCAGACGAACAAGATAAATTTTCCAAAACATCATTAGGTAAATATTTTTCAGCCCAAGTTTGAATAGCGGATAAATTATCAAACATTTTTTCTTTAGAGCCGAAAAATTTTTCCAATTTATTAAATTCATCTAATTCGGATTTAGCATTTACGACATCTTGCAAAACAGGTTCCAGGAACTGATTCGCTATTTGATATAATTCTTGCACTTGATTTTTGTTCAAACCGATTTCGCGAAATTTCTTTTTCAAGTCATCAGACATTTCAAAAACAGGATTATCAGGATATTCATTGTAGTCATCAGGCACACCAATGGCTTTAAGGAATTTTTCTTTTTGCTCTGGATTATTTTCGTCATCAGGCAGAGAAATCATAGAGCCAATTTTTTTCTCAATAGCCAAATAAGAATTTAACAAGTCATCAACATTTAATTCACCAGTTTCAGGATTTTTGAATTTATCAGGAACATTTAACATAAGGACACCTATAAGATTTAAGAGTTAGCGGATTTTCTTAAAAAGAAAACAGATAGTAAAGGAAAAATGATTCCCAGCATTTCAAACAAATTGACATCACCAATCATGAAAGCACCGATAGCACCGATAATTCCGATACAAGTAGAGACATAAACTTTTTTAGATTTCAAGAAACCACCATTAAAAATTTTTTGGAACATAATAACACCTTTTAATTATAAGTAAAATAATAAGTCATTTAACTGATAAACATAACCTTCTGCCAAAGCCCAAGCGGGATTTTCATCATCGTGATGAAAACGAACAGCACCGAAAACTACATCAGACAAATTGCCAGCGACAATTCTTTTAGCAAGACGAAGACAAATAGCAAATTCAGGATTATCAAGACTTACAAAAATATCTTGATTCATTTTTGAATTATGATTCAGCGAGCCAAAAAGATTTTTATCATCAGAGATAGCCTCCAAAGAGAGCCCTAACTTTTGCTTACGATTTTGAATCATAGAAGCAAAAGCCTCTTTAACTGGGAGAGAATTTCCTTTAGTTTCGGCATAAATAATTCTAGCGATTCTGTAAAGAGCGATTTTATCAGGACAAGGATTATCCAGAACGACCAGCCTAGGTTGTTGGACAGAATTAGATTCAGTTAAATTTTTTTCACAAAGATTTTGATTCATAGAGTTCCTCCTTTTTCTAATTTTTGTTCAATCCGCAATAAGTGATTAGTGAGTCTAGTTTCAACATCTTTCAGATAATTCATACTGACATAATTTCTAGCGACATCTAATTTATAGTCAGCGAGATCTTTTTTAATAGACTCAACATAGAGCAAATAATTTTCTCTAACTTTTTCAATAACGATATCAATTTGTACTTTTTGATTTCTGACCCAAACGAAGAGACTAGCGATAACGGGGATTTCAACGACTTGAATCCACCAACTTAAATCAAGATCCATGACAAACTCCATGAAAAAAGCCCGCGAGAGCAAAGTCCAGCGGGCGATTAAAAAAATAGAAATAAAAAAAGTCGCTAATTGCGACTAAATATACTTCTACGGTTGAATAGATGTATAATACCATATTTTAAGATAAAAGTCAAGAACTTTTTTCTTGAAATTAAAAAAAATATACATATAATAAGAACGGGCGGACGAAAACCAATGTCAGCGGATGAGAGGGAAACCAGCAGTCCAGCATCAAGGTATCGGGTCGCCCACTATTTTTAAGAATTTTTTTCAAAATTTCTGTCATTCAGAGGCAGGCTCCCGCCTGCCGTGGAATCCATTCTAAACATTCCTTATTCCCTCTACCGCAAGGCGGGGGAGGACAGAAATTACAAAGTAATTTCTTGGAGGGGGTGTCCATCCTTCCTT
>CAZEWI010000073.1:0-2909 GCA_964514455.1 uncultured Bacteroidales bacterium
TTTAGCCACTCTTTCAAGCAACTATTGAACTGATTATAGAAAAATAAATTAGAAAAATCAAGTCTTTTTATAAATAAAAAACACTCTTGCTTAAAGGTTAAAAATCTGATATAATATCTTGTATGAAAAAAGTCTTAAAATCATTTTTATTTTTCTTGATAATAAGTTGCTTTGCCTTTCCCGCAATATCCGCCAACACTGTTAAAAATATCCGCACAGGCACTCAATCTGGGGACTTTACCCGCCTTGTTATTGAGACTTCGGACAAACCAGATTATAAGTGGTATTACGAAGAACCAAACAAAATCATATGCGATATACCAAATACCACCATTAAAAATATGACTAAATATATGGGAAAAAATAACCTAGTGGAAAAAATCTCTGTATATCAAACAGGGACAAAAAAAACAGATACAAGAATTTCTTTTTCCTTGAAAGAATCCGCAATGCCGTATGAAAAAAAACAACTAATGTTATTAAAACCAGATAAAAAGAATCAACATAGACTCGTCCTTGATATAAAAAAGACCGACTCCAATAGTTTTAAGCAAGCCGTATCAAAAAAAGCAAATGCGACTAAAAACAGCACTTCTTCATACTTTTTCGCCAACAATATAACTAGTCTTTCTCTTTCTAACGATGAAGATGGTCTATCTCTACAAAAATCTGACACAACTACAACAACTGAAAAAAATGTTGTAAAAGAAGAAATTAAAACAATTAAAACCGATTATAAGCCTATGATTGTGATTGATGCCGGACATGGGAAAAATGGAACAAAAGAAAAAGATATCGTTTTATCTATTGCCAAAAAACTAGGTAAAAAACTTGAAGCAACTGGAAAATACCGTGTTCATTTAACAAGAAAAACCGATATATTTTTGAATTTAGGTACTCGGGCTGGAATTGGAGAGGAAAAAAAAGCCGACTTATTTATATCTATTCATGCTAATGCCAACCCATCTAGAAAAACTCAAGGCTATTCTATATACACTTTATCAAAGACAGCATCTGATGCAGAAGCAGAAAAACTAGCGGAAGCAGAAAATGCTTCTGATAAAATTGCAGTTGATGGTTTTGAAAAATATGAGCCTTTTGTTCGTATGGCCCTTGGTTCTTTACAACAACATATAGTTGCCGAAACATCAGTATCATTTGCCTCTGAATTAAAAAAACAACATCAAAAACAAAACATTCTGTCTATAAAAGGACAAACTATCAGAAGTGCTCCTTTCGCTGTATTAAAATCATCAATACCTTCTGTTTTACTTGAAATTGGACATTTATCTAATCCAGCCGAAGAAAAACTATTAAAAAGCGATTCTCATCAAAATAAAATTGCCGATGCGGTCGTGAAAGCCATAAACAATTTTGATTTTGACTAAAATCCCCCTTGATTTTTTGAAAATTTATCACATATAATACAAGCAAACAAATAAAAAGGTAAAATTATGACAGATTCAGAAAAAAAAATAGAACCAATAAATACTGAAAATATTGAAAAACAAGAAACAAAAGAAGATTCTAAATACGAAGAATTACAAAAAAAACTTGATGACTTAAATGATAAATATCTGCGAGCATTAGCAGAAATGGAAAATATAAAAAAACGAGCCAGAGCAGATATTGAATCCGGATCTAAAAGCCAGATGATTAAACTAGCAACCGCATTTTTTCCTGTTATTGATGCTATTGAATCTGCTTTGAAAAATGCAACAGAGGAACAAAAAATCGGACTTGAATTAGTTTTGAAAAATGCTGACGAAGCATTAAAAACTATGGATATAGAAAAAATCAAAACAGAAAATGAAGAATTTAATCCTAAATATCATCAAGCAATAACAACAGTGTCAGATTCTGATAAATCTAAAAATACCATTGTTTCTGAATTGATTAACGGATATAAACTTGGAGAAAATGTTCTCCGTCCTAGTATGGTTATAGTAGCAAAATAAAATTAGAGTTTTTACTTGATTTTTTAATAAAAATGAATATAATACGAACAACTGATTGCACCCTTGGAGGCAGTCAGAAATAAAAAACACAAAAAAAGGACGAAAATATGTCAAATATAATAAATATGACTGTCGGAATTCGCAAATGTGTTGGTAAGGGGGCCTCACGCTTATCTAGACGCAATTCAAAAATTCCTGGCGTAATCTACGGAAACAAAAAAAATCCAGTTGCAATTGAACTTGATTCAAAAGAGTGGTTAAAATTATTACAACACCCCGGATTATATACAAAACAATTTAACATCAAAACTGACGAAGGTTCTGAAACAGCCATGTTAGCAGATATTCAATATCACCCTGTTTCTGATAATCCACTACATGTTGATTTTGTTCGTATTGATGTAAATAAAGAAATTACAGTATCTGTTCCACTCGTTTTGATAAACGAAGAAACTTGTGCAGGTATTAAAATGGGCGGAAACTTAAACTTCTTGGTTCGTGATTTAGAAATTATTGCTAAAATCGCAGATGTTCCTGAAAAAATTGAAATTGATATCGCAGACTTGAATATCGGAGATGTTATTCACGGAGAAGATATTAAATTGCCAAAAGGAGCAAAACTTGAATCTGGTATGGACTCTCTCGCTTTCGTTACTATCGTTGGTCGCGAAGAAGAGGCAAAAACAGCCGAAGCAACTGCAACTGCTACCCCTGCCACCACAACAGCGAAACCTGCCGCAGCAAAACCTGCTGATAAAAAATAATTTAATTATTATTGATAACTTCAAAAAACTGGGCAATCGCCCAGTTTTTTATTCTAAAGATAAAATCAACTGATTCAAAACTTTCTTTTTATCAGACGAAAGCAATACAAATCGCTTCCAGATTTCAAAATTTTCATCTGACATATTTTTATAATAATCCTGAAAAAAATAATCCAATCCTACATTA
>CAZEWI010000074.1:0-2907 GCA_964514455.1 uncultured Bacteroidales bacterium
GGTGAATTATCTAGGCTTATGCTTGCTTTAAGGGTCATATTATCTAAAAACAATCCTGTGAATACATTTGTTTTTGATGAAATTGATACAGGAATTTCAGGTGCTATTGCAGAAGCAATAGGGGAACGACTCAATCGTTTAAGTGATGAAAATCAAGTTTTAGTTATAACACACTCTGCTCAAGTTGCTGGATTCGGATATAATCATCTAAAAATATCTAAATCTTCGGAAAATAATTCCACTAAAACTTTTGTAAGATGTTTAACGGGTGAAGAAAGAGTGCTTGAAATCGCCAGAATTATATCAGGTTCTGATATTTCAGAAGATTCTTTAAGAGCATCAAAAAAATTGATAAAAAATTAGAAAAACACTTGATTTATTCATTTTTTGAACTATCTATTGTGTGATAAATAAAAAGGTTATACAATGGCAGTCAAAAATATCACCATTCGTGGTGCAAGAGAACATAATTTGAAAAATGTGGATCTTGATATTCCAAAAAATAAACTGGTAGTTATTACTGGAGTTTCTGGGTCTGGAAAATCATCTCTCGCTTTTGATACAATCTATGCCGAAGGGCAGAGAAGATATGTAGAGAGTCTTTCTGTTTATGCAAGACAATTTCTTGATATGCAAAGCAAACCAGAGGTTGATTTTATTTCTGGGCTTTCTCCTGCTATTGCAATAGAACAAAAAACAACATCAAAAAATCCTCGTTCAACTGTTGGAACTATTACTGAAATATACGATTATATGAGATTACTTTGGGCTAGAGTAGGAGTTCCTTATTCTCCTATAACAGGATTGCCAATTAAAGCACAAACGATTGCTGATATGGTAAATACTGCTATGAATTTACCCAAAGGAACAAATGTTTTAATTCTTGCTCCTTCTATTATTCAAAGAAAGGGTGAATTCAAAAAAGAACTATTATTTTTAGCAAAACAAGGTTATCAAAGGGTTATCATTGATGATGAGATTTATAAACTAGATGAAGTTTCCACTCTTGATAAAAATAAAAAACACTCAATTTCTGTTGTAATTGATAGAATAACTTTAAGCGATGATTCCAATGAAAGATTATATGCTTCTTTTGAAGCATCTTTAAGATTAGTTAAAAGTGTTAGTGTATTAAAAAGATTGGATACCAATGAAGAAATTCTTTTTTCACAAGACTTTGCATGTCCTGTTTCTGGATTTTCTGTTCCTAAAATTGAACCAAGATTATTTTCATTTAATTCACCATTAGGTGCTTGTTCGGAATGCGATGGGCTTGGATTTAGATTAAAAATATCTCCTGATTTAGTTATTCCAGATGAGAATCTATCTATTCGTAGTGGAGCAATTGCTCCATGGTCAAGAAACGGCATTTTAACTCAAAATGAGCATTTAATTGAAGCCGTTGCAAAACAATATAAGATACCAATGAACAAGCCTTGGAAATCTTTAACTAACGAGATGAAAGATTTGATTCTTTATGGAACAGGAGATAATGAAGTTAAAATAAATTGGAATGGTTATTCATATTCAAAGCCTTTTGAAGGTGTTATTCCTAATTTAGAAAGAAGATATCGTGAAACCGAGTCAAATTGGGCCAAAGAAGATCTTTCAAAATACCAAATTAGCGATATATGTCCAGTTTGTCATGGGAAAAGATTAAATATAAAGGCTCTTGCTGTTAAAATTGATGGGTTTGATATATCTGATGCAACATCATTGAGCGTTGATAACCTGATAAAATGGATTAAGAGTTTAGAAAATAAATTATCAGCAAAAGACAAAGAAATATCTTCCGTTATTGTTAGAGAGATTCAACAAAGACTCAAATTTTTACAAAATGTAGGACTGGGTTATTTGACCATAGACAGAATCTCAGGAACATTATCAGGTGGAGAATCACAGAGAATAAGGCTTGCATCGCAAATTGGGTCTGGTCTTACCGGTGTTTTATACGTTTTAGATGAGCCATCTATTGGATTACATCAAAGAGACAATGATAAACTAATAGGCACTCTAAAAGATTTAAGAGATAAGGATAATACAGTTATAGTCGTTGAGCATGATGAAGATACAATGAAAGCCGCAGATTATCTGATTGATGTCGGACTTGGGGCTGGTGTAAATGGCGGAAATATAATCGCCGCAGGAACTCCTGATGATGTTGAACAGAATAAAGATTCTCTAACCGGTCGTTATTTAGCAGGAGAAACATTTATTGAAACTCCAAAATCCAGACGAAACGGTAATGGTAAAAAAATTACTATAAAGGGTGCATGTCAGCATAACTTAAAAAACATTGATTTAGATATTCCACTTGGAAAATTTGTTTGCATTACTGGGGTTTCCGGCTCTGGAAAATCAAGTTTAATTTTGAATACATTATATCCAGCAATTATGAAATCTCTTTATCATTCAAGAATACCTGTTGGAAAATATAAATCAATTGAAGGCTTAAATAATATAGATAAAATTATTGATATTGATCAATCTCCAATAGGGAGAACTCCTAGATCAAATCCAGCAACTTATACCGGAGTTTTTACTGCTATAAGGGATTTTTATGCTTCATTACCAGAAGCAAAAGCCCGAGGCTATGATGCTGGCAGATTTTCTTTTAATGTTTCGGGTGGCAGATGTGAAGCATGTCAAGGGGACGGAGTTATAAAAATTGAAATGCACTTTTTACCTGATGTTTATGTCGCTTGCGAAAAATGTAAAGGGCAAAGATACAATGAAGAAACTCTTAAAGTTAAATATAAAGATAAATCCATTGCAGATGTCCTAAATATGACAGTAGAAGAGGCTTATAAATTCTTTTTCAATATACCAACTATTAAAAATAAACTGGAGTTTTTAATGAGAGTTGGTCTAAGTTATATTGCACTTGGCCAATCATCACTAACTTTA
>CAZEWI010000075.1:0-2875 GCA_964514455.1 uncultured Bacteroidales bacterium
TCGCTAGGGCGATTTCGTCCTCCCCCGCAAGCGGTAGAGGGAATAAGGAATGTTTGGATTGGATTCCGGGGGGGGATAATTATGAAAAAATCCCAGATTACTCTGGGATCTTTCTTTTCATTCATAAGTGAGAATAATTTAAATGCTGTCGGTGTTTATCCAACGGCCTTTTTCTATCAACCCAGGATTACCAATGTTTTCACGATTGCGAAGTGTTTGAATCGCTTGTCTGGCTTGTTCCTTTGTTAAATTTTGTAATTGAACTTTATACAAATTTCCGCTTTCAATTACAACTGCATTTCCTAAATCTTGGATTTTGGATTTTATGCTGTCCGCATTTTCTTGTGATGAAAATGCTCCTGCTTGAACTGTGTAATCCCCAGTTGCAACTTCTACTGGAGTTGGAATTGCTACATCTACTTCTGTTTTCATTGTCGCTTTCTTTAATGCGGTGCTTTCTTGTTCCAAAATTGTTACTTGAACATTCGCCGTTTTCTCAAAGCCTAGTTTTTTAGCAACTGCTGGCGATACATCTAACATTCTGGTATTCAAAAATGGTCCGCGGTCGTTTATACGAACATTCAAACTGGTCCCGTTATCCAAATTTGTAATTCTTGCAATAGATGGCAATGGTAAGGTTTTATGTGTTGCTGTCAATGCACTTGGATCAAAAATTTCTTCGTTCGCTGTTTTATTTCCCGCTAAATCGGCTGGTATAATTCCTGCTACTCCTGTTTGGCTATATGCCATATTTTCGGTTGGGGTGTATGTTATTCCATCAATCACATATTCAGGTCCTATATAATATTTTGGGCCCGCTGCTGTATTTACACTGACTTCTGGGGTTGGTGTCGCATACATAGATGCATCAGCAAGGCTTTCCTCGGCTGGAAAGTTATCCATAACACATCCACCTGTAAATAATGGTAATGCGGCCGCTAAAATTAAAAATCTTTTTTTCATGGTTTTCTCCTCCCTATTAAGATTATGTTTTCATTATATCATAAAAAATACTACCTTTCAAGATAAAATTACATTTTTTCTTGCAAATAAAATCTTTTTTCGCTAAATTAAAACCCTAATACTAACAATAAAGGAAAAAAATATGACAAAATGGATTTATACTTTTGGTAATGCCAAAGCAGAGGGTAATGCCTCTATGCGAAATCTCTTGGGTGGAAAAGGGGCTAATTTAGCGGAAATGAATTTGGTTGGACTTCCTGTCCCTCCTGGTTTCACTATTACTACTGATGTTTGCACTTACTATTATGATAATAACGACTCTTACCCAGTAGATTTTGAATCCTTGGTTAAATCTAGTGTTCAGTATGTTGAATCTATTATGGGTAAAAAATTTGGCGATGTTAAAAATCCTTTGCTTTTCTCTGTTCGCTCGGGGGCTAGGGTTTCTATGCCTGGTATGATGGATACCGTTTTGAATCTTGGTCTGAATGATGAGACTGTTAAGGCTCTTGCTGAAATTTCTGGTAGCGAAAGATTTGCTTATGACTCTTATCGTCGTTTCATTATGATGTACTCGGATGTCGTTCTAAATGCTGATATAAATGAATATGAGCATGTTTTGGAAAATATGAAAAATGAAAAAGGATACAAATCTGATACTGAACTTACTGCTGATGATTTGAAAGATTTAGTTGCTCAATTCAAAGCCGTTTCTAAAAAATTAGGAAAAGAATTTCCTCAAAATCCTTGGGATCAGTTGATGGGCGGAATTGGGGCTGTATTCGGTTCTTGGATGTCTAAGAAGGCTATCATTTACAGAAAATTAAACAATATACCTGCTAATTGGGGAACGGCCGTAAATGTTCAGGCTATGGTATTTGGTAATGCCGGTGATGATTGTGCTACGGGTGTTTGTTTCTCTCGTGATCCTTCTACTGGTGAAAACAGATTTTATGGAGAATATCTTATAAATGCTCAAGGTGAAGATGTTGTTGCGGGTATTCGCACTCCTCAGCCTATGGCTAAAGATAACTCTGGTCGGGTTTCCCTTGAAGAATCTATGCCGGAAGTTTATAAAGAACTCTGTGATGTTCGCGAAAAATTAGAGCAGCATTATAAAGATATGCAAGATATGGAATTTACTGTTGAACATAAAAAATTATGGATGCTCCAAACTAGAAATGGTAAAAGAACTGCTGCCGCTGCTATTCGTATCGCAGTTGAAATGGTTGAAGAGGGTTTAATATCCAAAGAAGAGGCTGTTCTTAAAGTTTCTGCTGAACAATTAGATCAATTATTACACCCTATGCTTGATCCTAAGGCTGATAGAGATGTTATAGCCACTGGTCTTCCTGCTTCCCCAGGTGCTGGTGTTGGTCGTGTCGTTTTCTCGGCCGAAGATGCTGAAAAATGGCATAAAAATGGAGAAAAAGTTTTATTAGTTCGTTTGGAAACTTCCCCTGAAGATATTGGTGGTATGAATGTTGCTGAGGGTGTTATTACTGCCAGAGGTGGTATGACTTCTCATGCTGCGGTTGTCGCAAGAGGTATGGGAACTCCTTGTGTTTCAGGTTCTGCGGAAATCAAAATTGATTATGAAAATAAACAAATGACTACAACTGGCGGAAAAATCGTTAAAGAGGGCGATTGGCTTTCTATTGATGGTGCTAAAGGTCAGATTATTCTCGGGAAAATGCCTATGGTAAAAGTTGAAATGACTGGAAACTTTGGTAAATTTATGTCTTGGGTTGATGAATTTAGAACTCTGAAAGTTAGGGCTAATGCTGAAACTCCTAATGATGCGAAAAATGCGCGGGACTTTGGAGCAGAAGGTATTGGTCTTGCTAGAACCGAACACATGTTCTTTGATGCTAGTCGTATCGCTGATATGAGACAAATGATTCTTGCAAAA
>CAZEWI010000076.1:0-2788 GCA_964514455.1 uncultured Bacteroidales bacterium
TCCTTCCTTTGTCATTCAGAGGGGCAAAGCCCCGTGGAATCCAATCCAACATTCAACTTTCCCTCTACCGCAAGGTCATAAGGTTTATACTCATAAAAAAAATTATATTTATTCTATTTCCAACAATTTGCTTTCATAACATATTTATATTTTGACTGATTATTTTCATCAACAACATACATTTTCTGTTCTATAATTTCAATATAGATATTTGCAGCACTGTCCCCTTTATTTAAGCACTCTCTTTCAAGTGTAGAATTAGCCATTTTCATTGCAGTCGCTTGATCAATACTTATCTCAGAAGCTTCAATTTCATACTTATTTTTTGCTGTTGCAGGATGTTTATCATAAGAAACGTTTGCTTGCCTATATTCAACTTTTGATTGTCCGTTATCATCGCCACTTTTATCAAGTACAACATTATGGAAAGAGACTAAATTATTTTTTTGTTCCACATCAGTAGTTTTATCATCAAGACTCAAATCACAATTCAATTTGGAATTCATTCGTTTCAATCCTTCTTTTTGGTCCTCATAAGGATTATCTTCAAACCTCTTAACAAGATGATCACAAACTCTTTTTTTCTCATAATCTACATAATTTTTAGATGCACCCGCAGATAATAAAATTGAAACAGCATCAGGCTTGTCATTCAAAACAGCCAACATCAAAGCAGTTCTCTGCAAACCATCTAAAGTCCTAGCATTTACATCAACTCCCATTTTAATCAGTTTAGGTAAAAGATGATTATAATCAAAATAAGAAGCACATTGAATAGCATTCATATCGTCATAAATGTTGCAAGTATTTAATAAATTTACACTACAATTATCAAAATTATCAGAGGTAATAAGATTTTCAATTTGAGAACAATTATTACACTTTGAAGAAATTGATTTTTTTTCATCAGGTTTTTCAGGAGTTTTTACTTCGGGATTAGATTCAGTTCCACTTGGCTTTTTAGAAGATGATTCTGGAACAACTGCTTTTTCAGTATTTGCTTCAACCGAAGACTTATAAATAGTTGTATTAACAGTATTACCATCTGACACTTTATTAGTTTTTGCCACCACATTTCTTTCACCATTTTCAGTTATAAAATCTCCTACAACAATATGCTGCAAATAATTCTGCTTATTATAATTAGTAGGCTGACCATTTTTAGTAACAGAACCATCAGCATTTACAACCCATTCATCAGGTTTTCTATCCAGAGCGGCTTGCATTCTGGCTTTTCCCTTATCAATTTCGTTTTCCTCTTTTTTTGTTATTTCGTTTGATTTTTCAGAAACTTTATCTTCTGACTTCTCAGTAACGGGCTCACCCGACTTTTCAGTCTTTTCAACGGGCTCAGATTGACCTGAATTTTCAGTATTAGCAACAACACCTGATTCTTCATTTGATTGCTCAACAGAAGTCAATACAATTGTCCCAGTAGGTGCTTGAGCGAGAGCAGCCGATTCAGCCTCTTTTCTCAATCTTTCTTTTTCAATCCGATTTTCTTCTTTCAAATCTGCTAAATCTTGCTTTTTATTTTTTAACTCTTCTTGTTGAGATATAATTTTAGAATCAAGGGAATCACTTTCAGAATCCAATTTTTTCTTTTTAGTAGCCAGAGCGATATTGCCACCAACACCAACAGCCGTTACACCAAGAGTAGTAATTCCAGCAATTTTGAACCCCTTAACTTTTTTTTCGCATTGTTGTAATTCTTTCAAACCCGCATTATTTTCGGCTTCCAATTGAGCAATTTCTCTATTGACCTTTTGAAGTTTAAAACTCAAATCCTCCGCAATCAAAGGAGTCATAAAACTAAATAAAACTAATAAACTAACTTTTTTCATTTGCTTCGCTCCTGTAAAATTGATTGATTTACATTATCAATATCAGAATCCAAACCTGAGATTTGAGATTTTTTATCAGATATATCATACTTAGACTCTTTAACTTTTTTACCCTGAACGATAGCACCAATAGCAGTACCGACAACACCAGCGCCACCGATAACAGTTCCAGCGATCCAGCCTTTTCTAGCCTTATCACAAGCCTTTTTATTTTCAGCAATTTCTGATTGTTGTTGTTTAAGTTGTTCCAAATAAATAACTTTAGAACTATATTCAGCCTGTAAAGCGGCATTATTATTAGCAACACCAAAAGACTTATTTTTAATATCAGTTTTATAATTCAGATTATATTTAGAAGAATCATCAGGAGCATAAGAATAATCAACAGAGTTTTGCTGACTAACAGGAGCAACTTGTGCCGAGACGGTATTTATTCCCGAACGATTAGTCTTTGAATTTCTAAGATTTCCTCTGGCCGCATCTGCGACTGATGAGAAAAAGCAAGCAGATAAAAACAAAACACCAACAATTTTTATATTAAACAATGTCATTCTTGACTTATTATACTCTGTCATTCCTGCGCAGGCAGGAATCTCCTTATAACTAGAATAATTCAACTCCACCTCGTCATTGAGAAGGCCTTGCGACGAAGCAATCTCACTTTCATTACCGCAATATTTATAAGTGTGTGTGTGTGTGTGTGTGTGTAGAGTTCTGTGGCTTTGCAACAGATTTTTCACTTAAAAGATTAAAAATAACTCTAAACATTTAACTCCCCTTTTTAGTTATACTTTATATATAGTCTAGTTTTCTGTCAGATAATATATAAAATCCCTTTATAAAACATACTATACCATATTTTTAATCTTAAAGCAAATAAAAAAACAATAAAAACAAAAAAGGAATACTTTTTTATTGCAACTTGAAAAACTTTAAGTATAATG
>CAZEWI010000077.1:0-2703 GCA_964514455.1 uncultured Bacteroidales bacterium
TTGATATGTTTTTAAGAATTGCCCCTGAACTTTACTTGAAAAGACTTATAATTGGTGGTTATCCAAAAGTTTTTGAAATTGGTAAAAATTTTAGAAATGAAGGAGTTGATACAACTCATAATCCTGAATTTACAATGATGGAACTCTATCAACAATTTGCAGACTATAATGATATGGCAAAATTATTTGATGAATTAGTTAGTCATCTTGCATTAAAATTCTGTGGTGGATATGAAGTTGAATGGATGGGAAATAAAATCAATTTAAAACCTCCTTTTAAAAAGGCTTCAATGATAGATTTAATTAAAGAATATCTTGGGAAAGAAATTAAACTAGATTCTACTACTGAAGATGTTTATAAAATCGCAAAAGAACTAGGACTTGAACTTGATGATGGTTTATCTTGGGGAAAGGCTATTGAAGAAATTTTTGAACTAGTTGAACCTAAATTGATTCAGCCGGTTCATGTTATAGATTATCCAAAAGATGTATCTCCTTTAACAAAAGAACATCGTTTATATCCAAGACTTGTTGAAAGATTTGAAACAAGAATTGGTGGAAAAGAATTTTCAAATGCTTATTCAGAATTATCGGACCCTAGGGATCAAAGATCTAGAATGGAAGCACAAGTTGCTGAAGCAAAAGCGGGTAATGAGGAAGCAGAAGATTTAGATGAAGATTTTATCAATGCCTTGGAATACGGGATGGCACCAACTGGTGGAATGGGGATTGGAATTGATAGATTGATTATGCTTCTAACAAATTCAGATTCTATTCGTGATATTATTGCTTTCCCTACTATGAAAAAATTGGATAAGTAAAAAAACACCCGAAAGGGTGTTTTTTTATTATGATGCTTATTTTATATTTTATTACAAATTATTTACATTCTACTTGACTTATTAGGAATTTTATATTACAATGCTTTCCTATTTATAAATATTCTTGAGTATTTTATGAATTCTTTTATTATCGCGGGATAGAGCAGTCCGGTAGCTCGTCAGGCTCATAACCTGAAGGTCGGTGGTTCAAATCCATCTCCCGCAACCACTTTTTTCTTGAATTGATGTTTCTTTTATGTTAGTCTCTTGTTTATGAAAAAGATTTTAATTCATCTTCATTTGTTTTATAAAGATCAAATTGATTATTTTATTGAAAAAATAAATAATTTAAGGCCTTATTCTTTTGATTTGTTTGTTTCTACAACAGAAGATAATCTAAAGGATACAATTTTAATCAATAAAATTCGTAGCAATTTCCCAGAGGCTCATATTTATCCAGTTCCTAATCTTGGTTGGGATGTTGGACCTTTTGTTGATTTGATAAATAAAACTGACTTGGATAATTATTCCTATGTTATAAAACTACAATCAAAAAGGATTAAAAATTGCTATTTTAAGAATAAAGATACTCACACTTGTATTTTTAATCAAAATTGGCGGAATGCTATGGTTGATGCTATTTTAGGTTCTCCGGATATCGTTGCAAAAAATCTGAATGTTTTTCAAAATGATAAAAATGTTGGCGAGATTGCATCTTACTATGTTGTGATGAACCATAAAATTGATAAGTTAGATAAAATGATTGGCATAAAAAAATATGTTGATG
Source organism: uncultured Bacteroidales bacterium (assembly GCA_964514455.1). Lineage (GTDB taxonomy): Bacteria > Pseudomonadota > Alphaproteobacteria > Rs-D84 > Rs-D84 > CAZEWI01. Next base: position 1,609 of record CAZEWI010000077.1, read on the forward strand.
ATAAAACTGCTTCAATTACAACCGCTGTTGGAACTATGTTTATGATTAGGGCTGATTTATTAAAAAAATTACAGGATTATAAGTTCAAAATTACCGATTTTTCTAAATCTGATAAAAATGTTCATAACGGAACTTTGGCTCATATTTGTGAATGGCTTTTTGGTTATATTACAGAGTCTCAAGGCTATAAAATTGTTTCTCTGGATAAAAATTTAAGATTAGATTTTTTGTCGTTTTTAAGACAGATAAGAAATATGTTTTATAAAGTTTCGGAAAATAGAAATGGTTCTAAAACTGTTAGAATTTTCAAAATATCTTTGTTGAAAATAAAAAATAACTAGTCTCAATTATTGTTATAGAGACTAGTTTATATTTTTTAGTTTTTAGTGTACTTTGTTTTTATTTCAGCAATTTTATCCTGCCAATTCGTAGTCCCATTGACTCTATCCCAGTAAATCATATCAAGTTGTTCAGATATTGTTGGATATTCTTCTACTCGCTTTTCTGAATAAGTTTTTTCTGGCTCTGCAGGAGCATAACCTTTTTCCCAAAGGCTTCCATCATAAGCCTTCTCTGTTTGAGACTCATCTATTGTTAAAGTCCAACCATTAGCCTTTGCTACTTTTTCAAAAGGAGTATTATCTCCTATTTTGTGATTTATAATTTCTTTTATAACATTATATTTCTCCTTGATTATAGTAAAATCTAAAAAATTCTGTTACTCCAGCGAGGTCATAGGATAAACTTATAATTGTTCCTGCTTTTACTGGATATAAGCAATTTAATCCCATAGAGCCAGAGTATGCTTTATTGGAAATATATTCGCTAGTTGCTGTATTTGTTAAGACGAAATATTGTCCTGAGGTTGATGATAATTTACAAAAATAAAAATATCCATTGGCAGGGGCTGTATAAGTTGAACCACTCACACCGAGTGTTAAATTTATATATGTATCAGAAGGCATACATAATCCTGATAGAGTTGATTTACCTGTCGTGGTAAAGTTATTTGCATCTATGCTTGCCTTTCCGTCAATTATAGCCTGTCCTGTCGCAGAAAGATTGCTTAAATCTATATCTGCTAAATTACTAGTA
>CAZEWI010000078.1:0-2691 GCA_964514455.1 uncultured Bacteroidales bacterium
CTGATGCAAAACTAAATGATAAAGTTCCTGAAAAATATCGCGGAATGGATAGGTTTGTTGCTAGAAAGGCCGTGATTGAAGATATTGAAGCCCTCGGACAACTTGTTAAAGTAGAAGATAAAGTTATTCCTACCCCATATTCCGAGCGAGGAAATTGTGTTGTAGAGCCATATTTAACAACTCAATGGTATATGAATGTTGAGGACTTGGCTAAAAAAGCAATAGAAGCCGTTGAACAAGGAAAAATTAAATTTATTCCAGAACATCGCTATAATTTGTTTATGTCTTGGATGAAAGACATTCGTCCTTGGTGTATTTCAAGACAATTATGGTGGGGGCATCAGATTCCAGTCTGGTTTGATGAGGAAGACAATCCTTATTGTGCGACAACAGAAGAAGAAGCACAAAAATTAGCAGGCAATAAAAAATTGACCAGAAGCACCGATAATTTAGACACTTGGTTTTCATCTGGGCTTTGGTGTTTTTCAACACTTGGTTGGCCTGAAAACACTCCGGAATTGAATCGCTATTACCCTACTGATTATTTAGTAACAGGGGTTGATATTATATTCTTTTGGGTTGCCAGAATGATTATGATGTCTTTGTATGCGATGAAAGAAGTTCCTTTCAAAAATGTTTATCTTCACGGACTAGTCCGCGATTTCAAGGGACAAAAAATGTCCAAAACAAAAGGCAATGGAGTTGATCCGCTTGATGTTATTCAAAAATTTGGAATTGATGCAATGAGATATTGGATTTCATTTGCACCTATTGGAGGAGATACTCGTTATAGCGATGATGAAGTTAAAAGGGGTTCAAAACTTATCAATAAACTTTGGAATGCTTCGCGATTTGTCTTGATGAATTTGGAAGACTTTGATGATAAAAATTACTTGGACATTCCTGTCTCCGACAGAGTTTTAGAAGACCGCTGGATTTTATCAGAATTAAATAAAACTATTGAAAAAGTCCGTAAAAATATGGATAAATACGATACATTTAATGCGAGAGCAGAAATTGAAACTTTCTTTTACGAAATTTTCTGCGACCAATATTTAGAGTACATCAAAGATAGATTTTGGAACACAGAAAAATACGGCGAGTCAGCAAAACTTTCCGCACAAATCACTTTGTATGAAGTTTTAAGACAAATTATTGGACTATATGCTCCATTTATCCCATTTGTAACCGAAGAACTTTATCAAAAGATTTATTATGAAAAAGAAGGTATTGAAACACTACATTTAACAGAATATCCAGAAACAAAATCCGAATGGAATACAGATGTATCTGAAATGGACATTGCTTTAGAGGTATTAAAAAATGTAAGAAAACTCCGCACAGAAAAACAACTCGGAGCAACAACAAAACTTGAAAAATTGATTTTAGATAAAGCAATACCAGAAAACTTATACCCAGTTATTATATCAGGAGCAAGAACCGACGAAATTATAATCGGAGAAAAATTTGATATAATCCCAAAAGAAATCTAAACAAAAAAAAACGGGCGATGCCCGTTTTTTATTTTTTTAAAGCATTTATTTTTATAACTTTTTTTGCTTTAGCGTTTTGGGTTGCAATAGAATTTGTATTTACTGAATCTGTAGTCAATGTACAATTAACAGTATATACTCCACTTTGTAAAGTAACCGCCCCCCATTCACAAGGACCACTAACAGATCCAATACCTCCTGCGGCTTCTGTTCTAACTGATGCACAACACATTCTATAAGCTACATTCATATCTTGTGATTGAGCAGACCCTTCAAATACTTCCGCATAACTATTAGATAATCCCAAAACAGAAACAAGTCCTACAAGTAATAAAGTTTTTTTCATAATTTTTTCTCCTTTTTATTATAAATTAAATAAAAAAAAATCAAATTTGATTTTCCTAGTTTATCTAAAACTAAATTATTTAGTTCTAAATCTTTTATATTTACATTAAATCATTCAACTTTTTCTGTAGTTCTTGATATTCCATTTGTAATTCAATAAATTTATTAGACACATTAGGCAAACTAAATTCACGATTATCATTCAAAGACAAAGGCATTCCACCAACAAAACAAATCCAAGAGTTTATATAATCAGCCATTTCATTTTCAGCTTTTTCAGTTTCTTTCTTTTTTGTTAGAGTTCCCGCAAGAGCACCACCAGCCGCAGCCCCTGCAATGCTTCCTGTTGCAATACCTGCCTTCTCATTTGCCGTTAGTTTATTTTTTTCACTATCTGTTTTTTTTGCCGAATTTGATGTTGAATTAGTATCATTCGTTCCTTTTTTATCTGTTTTCTCTTTCTCTGCTTTTTCAGTTTCTTTCTTTTGCTCTTTTTCTGCTTCTTTAGAAGATTTTTTTGTTTCATTATTAGTCTCTTTAACAGTTTTTGAATCTTGAGATGGAGAATAATTTGAAAGAGCTTTAGCAAGAACAGGTTGTGTATATTCTAACTGCTTTATCGGATTTGCAACAGTAATTGGATTAGAAGGCTCATAAGGCCCTGCCGCGAAAACCTCAAATGGAACAAAAAAACAAAAAATAAATACTATTATTTTTATATTATACGATGTCATTCCTGCGAAGGCAGGAATCTCGTCAGGACTTGAATCATTATAACAACCTTTGTCATTCAGAGGGGCATTGCCCCGTGGAATCCAATCAATTATTCCTTTGTCATTGCGAGGAGCCTGCG
>CAZEWI010000079.1:0-2684 GCA_964514455.1 uncultured Bacteroidales bacterium
ATTTAATTGCTTGTTTTATTTTATTAGGGGCTTGTTCTCAGAATCAATTAAAGTTGGGTGAAAATGAGTTTATTACTTCAAATGGAGATGCTATAAGAATTCAAAAAGAAATCGGTCATAAAATTTTTGATGATGAAAATGAAATAAATTCTTTTATTTTTTATGAGGTTTATATAAATGGTAAATTTATATCTGATAAAAATATTTTCTTAAAAACAGATTATTATAAAGAATGTTTAATTCGTGATATTTATTTTGAAACATACCATGAATTGATTGTTATTATAAAAACTAAAGATAAAAATCTGGATTGTAAAATTTCTCCAATCAAAATTGAAAAATATAAAGTTCAAAATAATCAGTTCGTTTTAATACAAAACTAATTTTTCTTGATTTTTTGGGGAATTTGTGGTATAATATATCTATTAAAAACTTAAACTATTTTTGGCGGAGATTTTCTCCGCTTTTTATTAGCCTCGCTTTTGCGGGGCTTTTTTAATGCTCAAAACAAAAGGAGATTCTATGATTAAAACACCATTGTTTTTACAAAAACTTATGCAATCAAATGCTTATACTAATAACAATAACCCAGACTATATTAGAACTAATAACAAAGTCACTAACTATTTACAAAAACTCTACCCTGGGAAATTGGAGTATGACGAGACTGGCAGACTATCAGAGCCTGAATATGATATGACTCGCCAGCAATTTGAAGAGGCTCAAAAACAAATTGACGAAGATTTTGAAGACGAAAAAAGCGATGCCGAAAATGAGGCTGAAAATAGCGGCTTATTTATAGATATAGACGATTATGTGTTCGTATCAGAGCAAATATCTGTTAGAGTCCTTGAATCTAACGGAAACATTGGGAATGATTATTTATTGGTCTATGCTTTGAATGCTATTGACTCTGAAAATCCGAAATCAAATAAAGTCTGGGTTTGGCATAGTGAAATATCTGAAACTAGTTGCAAGGAATGTGCTGAACTAGATGGAAAAGTATTTTACAAAGAAAATGAAATTCCAGAATGCCCAGTTCACCCTAATTGTAAATGCTGGGTTGAAGAAATAGATAAAAATAATAATAAAAATACTAAATATAAAGGTAGTCTTATGAAGGATAAAATTAAAAATTATACATTTTCACAACCAATAGACACAAATAAAGGACAATTTGCTATTTTTAACGGAAAAAATTTAAGTATCTATCAAAATGATAAAAAAATTGCTAGTTGGGGCGGCGTTTCTGGTCGTAAAAATTTACAAAATCCTGAATATCAAAATTTAAAATCTAAAGGTCCTATTCCTGAGGGAGTTTATATTGGAAGAAAAACTGATTATCAAGAACGAAAGGATTCTGGTTTTTTTAGACGATATTATAATTGGCAAGGAGGTGAAAATTCTTGGGGAAAATCAAGATTATGGCTGGAACCAGCTCTTGAAACAAATACTTATGGTCGTAATGGGTTTAGTATTCATGGAGGTAAGGATCCTGGATCTGCTGGATGTATAGATCTAACATCACAAATGAAAAATTTTTCAAAATGGTTTAAAAACAATGGAAAAGATTTAATTATTATTGTAAAATATTAAAAAGGAGGTTAGTTTTGAAAAAATTTAATGGATTATTTTTATGGTTTATGGCAATTATATCTTTTTGCATTTTTTTATTATTTTTATTTGATTTATTTGGTATTTTAAGTATTCCAAAATGGGATGGTTTTTGGAATAATATGTGTAATATAAAAAAATATGATTTGAAGTGTATGATAAAACTAGATGTTTTATTTCTGATTTTATCGTGCATTTGTTCAATATTTTTAGGCTATAAATTTATTAAAAAATATAAATATTGGATTCTAATTGTGCCTTTTATTTCTTTGCTGTTGCTTATAATTTTGATTATCGCAACAGATTTTAATGTATAAACGGAAACATTGGGAATGATTATTTATTGGTCTATGCTTTGAATGCTATTGACTCTGAAAATCCGAAATCAAATAAAGTCTGGGTTTGGCATAGTGAAATATCTGAAACTAGTTGCAAGGAATGTGCTGAACTAGATGGAAAAGTATTTTACAAAGAAAATGAAATTCCAGAATGCCCAGTTCACCCTAATTGTAAATGCTGGGTTGAAGAAATAGATAAAAATAATAATAAAAGTACTAAATATCAACCTAAAGGAAATGTTATGAAAGGTAATCCTAAAAATAAAGAGGATCAGATGGTTTTAAAAATACGAAAATCTGATAAAATGGGAAGTGGAAATTTTGGTTCTTCAAGAGATGGGGGAATAAGAAAACATAATGGTATTGATATTGTTAATGAACCAAATTTTCCAGTTTATGCTTTACATGATGGAATATATACTAGACAAAATCAACCTTATAAAAAGGATTTTTCTTATACTGGTTTAGATATAAAAGATATTAATGGAAATACTAATAGATATTTTTATGTTACTCCTACAATATCTATTGGAGCAAATGTTCAAAAAGGTGATATTATAGGTTATAGTCAGAATATTTCAGCAAAATATTCGCCCGATATGACAAATCATTATCATTTTGAGGTTCGTGATAACAATAATAAAGTAATAAATCCCAATGTTTATCTATTTGATTATAAATTCAAATAAATTCTTGATAATAAATTAATTAAATTATATTATTCATTTATGT
>CAZEWI010000080.1:0-2645 GCA_964514455.1 uncultured Bacteroidales bacterium
TGGCGACTCAAAGGCCTTCCGTAGATGTTATCACTGGAATTATTAAATCTAACTTACCTACAAGAATCAGTTTTCAGACGGTTTCTGCTATTGATAGTAAAACTATTCTTGGAATTACAGGTGCTGAAAACCTGCTTGATAAAGGAGATATGTTGTACATTTCATCAGAGTTTCGCAGTCCTGTTCGTATTCAAGCCCCTTTTATCACTAATGAAGAGGCTCACGCTGTTGCCGAATGGCTCAGAGCACAAGGATCTCCTGATTATAAAATGAGTGTTGTGGATGCGACACCAGAACCAGGGACGGAAAATTCTAGCCTAGACCGCATTCTAAACGGAGGAAAACCTAACAGAGAAGACAAAGATGAAGAACTTTATCAAGATGCTGTAAAGGCTGTTATAGAAAAAAATCAGCCGTCTATCAGTTATATTCAAAGATGCTTACATATTGGCTATAATAAAGCCGCTACATTTATAGAGAGAATGGAACAAGATGGAATTATCTCTGAACCTGGGCATGCTGGCAAAAGAACTGTTTTGAAAAAATAATTATCTGTCTCTAAAAAAATCTCTATTTGATACAATGTAGTCTTTTAATGAATTTCCATAAGGAATATCTTTTTCATGGATAACTTTTGACCAATCTATTTTCGGTGTATTTTTTGCCTTACCAAACATTTTTTCAGAATAAGCACAACAAGCCGGAACAAGATTTCTATCTTTTATTGTCTGAATATATAAGTCTCCACAACCGTTATTTTCGTGATACCTTGTTTCATAACAAGTACATTTTTTTGTCTCTAAATCCAAATAATCACAGGCTACTCTTGTTAAATATATTTTATCACTATTAAAGAATCCTCTCTGAAACTTTACCAAACAACAAAGCCCGCAGCCTCTACAAAGAGATTCCCATTCTTGTTTAGTCATATTTTCTAATGTTTTTTCCACTGTTTCACCTTTTGTTGTATGTTTAATATAATAAAAAAATATATTTTGTCAAGGTATAAATAAAACTAAAAATACCTTGAATTTTTTTTGATTTGAACTATATAAGATTGGATAAATAAAAGGAATCTTTATGAAATTATATGCTTTACCCCTTCGTAATATAGTGATTCAGCCGGGAATAACTGTTCCTTTGGCTATAGAAAGGGCCAATTCTATTAAAACTATTGAAAAAGTTATGGAAAGCGGACAAAAAATAGTCCTAATAACTCAAAAATCCCCTGATATTCAAAATCCAACAAAAGAGGATTTGTATCAATTTGGAACTTTGGCACTTGTTTCTCAAATGAGAAAAATGCCTGATAATACTATAAAAATATGGGTAGAATCTTATCAATCTTTTGAAATAACGGATTTTATAATTGATAACGAGTCCATTATGGTTGAGGGTGATATCATATACCAAAATAACGATGTCGGAGAAATTACAGACTTTTTAAGAAATAAAATTATAGATAACTTAAAGTTTATCGCCAGTCGTCGTGGGTTAGAAAGAATCCGAGCATTAAATATACCTACAAATTTACCAGTCTTTATTGATTTAATTTGCTCTATTTTGAATTTACCGACCGAATTTTCTATTAGTTTGCTTAAAATGGGAAAAATGTCAGAAAAATTACAGGCTCTTGCTGAAAAGGTTCAGATTGAAACCGAACTTTTGAATATAGATGACGATATCAAAAATAGAGTTAAAGAACAAATTGAAAAAAATCAAAAAGAATTTTATTTATCTGAAAAAATAAAAGCCATTCAAAAAGAAATGGGCACGGAAGATGAAGACGATTTTGTAGATATAAAAGATAAGTTAAAATCATCTGATATGCCTAAGGATATTTTAGATAAAGCAAATACAGAACTTAAAAGATTAAAAAATATGCCTCCTATGAGTGCAGAGGGCTCTGTAATTCGTAATTATTTGGAAGAGTTGATTGCTGTTCCTTGGAATAAATCATCAGATGCAAATATAGATATTGAAGATGCAAAAAAAATTTTGAATGAAGACCATGATGGGTTAAAAAAAGTAAAAGAAAGAATCTTAGAAAACATTATGGTGATAAAAAATACAGGATTGACAACTGGTTCAATACTTTGTTTTGTTGGTCCTCCGGGGGTTGGAAAGACTTCTCTTGGGGCATCTATTGCCAGAGCAATGGGACGAGTTTATACTCGTATATCTCTAGGAGGTATAACTGATGAGGCTCATTTTAGAGGACATAGAAGAACATATATTGGCTCTCAACCTGGTAGAATTATAGATGCTTTAAAAAAGGCAAAAGTAAATAATCCTCTGATAATGTTGGACGAAATTGATAAGATTGGTAAAGATTATAAGGGAGATCCATCTGCCGCTTTATTGGAAATTCTTGATCCAAATCAAAACAAATCATTCCGCGATCATTACTTAGAGGCTGATTTTGATTTATCTAAAATTGTGTTTATAGCGACTGCTAACTCTTTAGAAGGTATTCACCCTGCTTTGCTGGATAGAATGGAAATTATTGAACTTCCTGGTTATATAGAAGATGAAAAAGTTAAAATTGCTCAAAACCATTTAATACCTAGGGCTTATAAAAAAACGGGGTTAAACCCCGAGAAAGTATTGATAACCGAAGATTCTATTAGAATACTAATACGATA
>CAZEWI010000081.1:0-2615 GCA_964514455.1 uncultured Bacteroidales bacterium
GGTGGTCGTGTTGAGTGGGCTATGTCTTGGCTTTGCGACGAAAATGGTGGGGCGGTTGATGACGGATTTATAAACTCTTATTGTAATACCATTGCGACAATTGACGGCGGAACTCATGAAACTGGTCTTCGTTCCGTTTTAGTTCGTGGATTGAAAAATTACGCAGAAAGAGTTGGTAATAAAAAATATGCTCAGATTATCGCTGAAGATGTTTTGGATTCTACCGCTGTTTTATTATCTGTGTTTTATCCAACTCCTCAATTTTTAGGACAAACTAAGGAAAAATTATCTAATCCTGAGCTGATTCGCTTGGTTGATAATGCTATGAAAGATGCTTTTGATTTATATTTAACTTCTGATCCAAAGGCCGCTAATGCTATTCTTGATTTCGTTTTAATGCTCTCTGATGCAAGAATTAAAACTAAAAAAGTTAAGGAAATTTCTAGAAAATCTCCGACTAAAAGAATTAGACTCCCAGGGAAATTGGCTGATTGCTCAGCAAAAAATAGAGATAATACTGAATTGTTTTTGGTTGAAGGTGATTCCGCTGGTGGAACTGCTAAACAGGCTAGAAATCGTGAATTACAGGCGATTTTGCCTCTTCGTGGTAAGACTCTAAATACTATTGCTAGTTCATTTGAAAAATTTGAAAAAAATAAAGAATTAAATGATTTATTAGAGGCTCTCGGTTGTGGTTTTGGCAAAAATTATGATGCTGAAAAACTCCGTTATGATAAGGTTATTATTATGACTGATGCCGATGTTGATGGTTCTCATATTGCTTGTCTTTTAATGTCTTTCTTTTATCAATTTGTTCCTGATTTGATTCGTGATGGACATTTGTTCTTGTCTTGTCCTCCTCTTTATAAGGTTGTGGCTGGAAATGATAATTATTATGTCGCTACAGATGCTGAATTAGATGATTTGATGAATGGTAAGTTGAAAAATAAAAAAACAGAAACTTCTCGATTCAAAGGTCTGGGTGAAATGATGGCTTCTCAATTGAAAGAAACTACTATGGATCCTAAAAATCGTCGCTTGATTCAAGTATGCTTGCCTGAGGAAAATACAGAAGAGGGTAAGGAAGATTCTCTTAAAACTAAAACTTTGGTTTTTGAACTAATGGGCTCTAAACCTAAATTTAGATCTATGTTTATTACTGAACACGCTAAATTCGTTAAAGATATTTTTATTTAACTTATTCTTTTTTTTATGTTATAATGTCTCTATAAAATGGAGAGAAGTTATGATTAAATTTTCTGATTTGGGATTGGTCAATACTAAAAAAATGTTGCTTGATGCTAGAAAAAATAAGCGGGCGATTGGTGGCTATAATTTTAATAACTTGGAACAATTACAGGCTATTATTTTTGCGAGTGTTTCCACTAAAACACCGGTAATTTTACAAATTTCTGAGGGTGCAAGAGAGTATATTGGAGTGTCTTTATTGGCTAGTTTGGCAAAGGGTGCAGTTGATTATGCTAAATCTCTTGGCTCTAAAATTCCAGTCGCTTTACATTTAGATCATGCTGATTCTTTTGAACTTTGTAAGGCTGCTATTGATAATGGTTTTTCCTCGGTGATGATTGATTGTTCGTCTTTATCTTTTAATGATAATGTTAAAATTACTAAAAAAGTTGTTGCTTATGCCAAAAAATTTAATGTCTCGGTTGAGGCGGAAATTGGCATACTCGGTGGAATTGAAGAACATATAAATCATAAAAATTCAGTTTATACAAATCCTGATAATGCGATTAAATTCGTTGAATTGACTGGGATTGATAGCCTTGCTATCGCTATTGGAACTAAACACGGGGCTTATAAATTTGATTCAAAAAATCCTAAACTCCGTATTGATATTTTGAAAAAAATTGTCGCGGGGCTTCCTAAAAATTTTCCTGTCGTGCTTCATGGGGCTAGTTCCGTAAATCAAAAGTTCGTTTCGGAAATAAATAAATATGGCGGAAAAATTAAAAATGCTTGCGGTGTTCCTGAATCTGAAATTAAAAAGGCTATTAAAGCAGGGGTCGCAAAAGTCAATATTGATTCTGATTCTAGGCTTGCTTTTACCGCTGGTGTTCGGAGTGAATTGGCAAAAAGGCCGGAAAATTTTGATCCTAGGGCTTATTTGAAAGTCGCCAGACAGAATATGATTCAACTTTATACTGATAAAAATAAAAATGTTTTAGGTTGGAAATAAGTTTTTATTGCACAATGGTTTTGTTATTTTTAATTGTCTATATTATTTATTTGTCAAGTTTAAGAATATAATAGTGTATTTATATTTATGTTCTTGTTATCAGAAAATTTTTGTTATATAAATGTAAAATTTAAGTGTTATTTTATTGAGATTGCTTCGCATTCGCTCGCAATGACAGGGTGGTGCTAATTGAGCGGGGTATGACGAGATTTCGCACTGAATGCGGAATGACGGCGGAGAGTTTATAAGGAAGGATTGACACCCCCTCCTGAAATCGCTAGGGCGATTTCGTCCTCCCCCGCCTTGCGGTAGAGGGAATAAGGAATGTTTGGATTGGATTCCACGGCAGGCGAAGCCTGCCTCTGAATGACAGGGTGGTGCTAATTGAGCGGGTTATGATAGCGTAGTTTTTATA
>CAZEWI010000082.1:0-2589 GCA_964514455.1 uncultured Bacteroidales bacterium
ACCCATAGAATTAAAAGACCAGAAACAGAAACAGTTATTGAAGAACCTAAATCTGATACTGGTAGAAATAAAAGACCAGAAACAGAAACAATTATTGAAGAAACTAAAAATAAACCTATTAAAGAAGAAACAACAGAAAAACAACAAAAACGAGGATTTTTTGGAAAAATGAAAGATACGATTTATAAAATTGCATCTGCTACCAAAAACGGAATCAACAAAACCATAAAAGGAGTACAAGAAATGGGGAACGAAGTAAAACAAAACAGAATTAAAAACCAAACAGAAAGAGAAAAATTAAAAACAGATTTTGAAAAAGCAAGAAAAAATCATGTATCATCAAAACATGAATCCGATTTAGAAAAAATAAAAGCAAAATCAAAAGAAGGTTTAACAAAACAACGCTCTAAAATTCAAAAAAGTTTAGAAAAATTAAAAGGAGAACTAAAATCCGAAGCAATAAAAAATGATGCTAAAAGGAAAGAAGAAATAAAAGATTCTATCCATAATTTAGAACTATTAAAAAAAGATATAGAGAGCAAGAAAGAAAAAGTAAATAATGCAACTACTTTAATTGATGCCCAAAAACTTGATTCAGAATTACAAAAATTAGATATAAAAATAGACAAACAAACCGCTCAGGCAGAAGAAGATATTAAAAGCATCCACACCTCAGGATTACAAAAACGCAAAAATATCCGAGCAGAAAATAGAAAAAAAAGACTTGCAGGAAATATTGATGCAGCATACGATGCAGGCAAAGGATTCAGAGGATTTATTAAAGGTATATTTAGTCCAACTAAACAAGACATAACATCTGCTGAAAATGCTTTAGAGATAGCAAAACTCAATGCAAAAAAGAACGCGACAAAAAACATTTGGAATGCTGCGGAAAAAAAGATTAGAGAAATAATCAAAGACAGCAAATTAAACGATGAACAAAAAAACAAAATGGCAAATAAAATTTTAGAATCAGCCCAAAATTCGCTAGACTAAAATTTTTTAATAATCAAACAAATCCCTCTTCGGAGGGATTTTTCATTTATACAAAACATTTTTTTCTACCCTATTGATTTTAAGACTATAATCTGTTATAATTTAAGAAAACAGAGAGAATCAAATGAAACCAGAAATTAAACTTTTGTACTTAGGCATATCAACGATAACAATAATGCTCATAGGAATGATAAGCCTGCAAATTATCTCAACTGGCCAAAGGGATAAATTGATAAAGCAGAAAAAAGAAATCACGAAAGCGATGCAATACAGGACCGAATTAGAATCAAAATTTGCCTCATATACAAGGGGCGACATTTTGGAAAAAATAGTAAATTCAGTTTATCCAAATTTTGAGACTATGTCTTTTAATAAAACCACATCACTAGACAAAATTCAAATAAAAGTAAATCCCACACCCAGCGAGTCGGAAGACATAAAATCCAACGATAATTCCGAGCGAGAAGCACTAACAAATTTAATTGAGGAATCACAATATGAAGAATGATTTTTCGGTAGGTAATGATCTCGCAGAAATAATTTCAGGAGGATATAAAACCCGCCGTAAAAAGATGATGCAAAACGATGTCAGCGGGCGGATTTATTTTATCAAACTGATATTTTCAATTATATTTTTGATATTTGTATTCAGGATTTTATTCATAGCAACAGACGGCAAATTTAAGAACACTCGTTCCGAGGTAGCGAATGCGGAATGGATTTCAAAACGAGCAGCAATAGTTGATAAGAATGGCGAATTTTTAGCAGTAAATATACCAACATATCACTTATTTATAAAACCGAACAAGATAACAAATAAAACTGAAGCATATGAATTTTTAACAACAAACTTTCCGGAAATTACTACCAAGGAAATCAGCGAAAAATTAAATAGCGACTCAAATTATTTATACTTAAAAAAGAACATTTCAGCACAGCAAGCAAATATAGTCAAACAATCAAAATTATTAAATATCGGTATAGAAGAATCCGAAAAACGTTCATATCCAAAAAGGGAAATTTTTTCTCACATAATTGGATTTATAGGAGCGGACGGTAACGGATTGGAAGGTGTAGAAAAATGGCATAATGAAGAGATAAAAAATCAATCAGAGAACTTCAAATTGACCTTAGATTCCAGGGTTCAATCGGTGATGTATCAAGAACTCCAAAAATCCGTAGAAAAATATCATGCCAAAGGGGCAATGGGGATTTTAATGAAATCTGCAACAGGGGAAATTATTGCGATAGTATCATTGCCTGACTTTGACCCCGAGAATCCATCAAAAACTGCACAATCAAACCGCTTTTTCAAACCAACGAAAGGCATATATGAAATGGGATCTGTGTTCAAGATATTCAACACATCAATTGCGATAGAATCAGGAATGGGCTTAAATAAAAAGTATAAAGTAGATAAGCCAATAAAAATTGGAGGCAAACAAATCAGCGATGTTGCTACATTCAAACCAAAGCATCCTATGATGACCGTAACCGAGATTATGTTAAATTCGTGTAATGTAGGCTCAGCACAAATGGCACAAGACTTTCCTGAAAATTATCAAAAGAACTTTTTGAAAAGGCTTGGACTTT
>CAZEWI010000083.1:0-2527 GCA_964514455.1 uncultured Bacteroidales bacterium
ATTTCATCAACGATAATAGATTGATGATCTTTATTTTCTTCAATATGAGTTTTAGCGCGAACTATAATAGAACCGCGACCGGTAGTATGAGCCTTATAAGCACCCGAGCGACCTAATATAACACCGCCAGTAGGAAAATCAGGCCCTGGGACGATTTGGAATAATTCATCATCAGAAATCGTAGGATTATCCATAACCGCAATAGTAGCATCTATAATTTCACCAAGATTGTAAGTAGGTATATTAGTAGCCATACCAACAGCGATACCATAAGAACCATTGACGAGTAAATTAGGAAATTTAGCAGGCAGAACAACAGGTTCTTGAAGAGACTCATCAAAATTAGGGCGAAAATCAACAGTGTCTTTATCTAAATCATCAAGTAAGTTATAAGCAACTTTTGCCAATCTTGCTTCTGTATAACGCATAGCAGCAGCCCCATCGCCGTCCATAGAGCCAAAGTTTCCTTGACCCTGAACCAGCATTTGACTCATAGAGAAATCTTGAGCCAAGCGAACCATAGCTTCATAAACAGCGGTATCACCATGAGGGTGATATTTACCGATAACTTCACCGACGATTCTAGCGGATTTAACATAATTTTTAGCCAAATCGCCCATAGCGAATAAAATCCTACGATGAACAGGCTTTAATCCGTCGCGAACATCAGGGAGAGCCCTAGCAACGATAACAGACATTGCATAGTCTAGGAACGAAGTCTGCATTTCAGTTTCAATAGTGATTTGAGGCACAGAAACATTGACTAAATTTTCATTATTTTCACTCATATTTTTTCCTTTCTTTTAAGATTTCATTTTCATAGTAAAAATCTAGCAAAATCTAGAAAAAATAGCAAGTAAAAAATGAAAAAAATTGACCTTTTTTTCCAATAAAAAAAACAATTTCAATATTCATTTCTCCCTCTCCATCGCCAGAGGGGGAGGACGAAATCGCCCCAGCGATTTCAGGAGGGGGTGTCCAACATTCAACTTTCCCTCTACCGCTTGCGGGGGAGGACGAAATCGCCCAGCGATTTCAGGAGGGGGTGTCAATCCTTCCTTATTCCCTCTACCGCAAGGCGGGGGAGGACAGAAATTACAAAGTAATTTCTTGGAGGGGGTGTCCAACATTCCTTATAAAATCTACTATGTCATTCCGCATTTAATGCAGAATCTCGTCATAACTAAAATCATTTAACAAATCCTGTCATTCAGAGGCAGGCTCTGCCTGCCGTGGAATCCAATCTAATACATCTGTCATTGCGAGGAGCCTGCGACGAAGCAATCTCATTCCAACATTCCTTATAAAAAAAACTCCCCGAAAAAAACGGGGAGTTTTCAAAAACAAAAAAATCAATTAAATAGCATAAATAAAGATATTATTTTTATCAGCAAATTTAATAACTTCTTCTTTTTCAACAAATAGGCAGTATTTAGCATCAACTACCAATCCGCGCAAACCAGCTTCTTTAATGGATTTCATAGTTCCCATACCAATAGCAGGCAAATCAACACGAACATCTTGATGAGGTTTTTTCATTTTAGCAAAAACGCCTGTTTGTTTTTTAAGATTAGTGCGAAGAGGAGCACATCTTTTAAGCAGAGCATCAGTTCCGTCAGCCCCTTCAACACCAAGAACTAGCCTATCAACAACGACACTTTGACCAATGTCAGCATCACCGATAATATGAGAGCACTCAACCGCCCTAGCGATATCTTTTTTATCAACAGATGAAGGTTTAATTTTACCAGCGACACCTGCTTTCAAAATGATATCAGGACAAACATCTTGAACACCGACCATATGGAAACCTTTTTTTTCAATTTCTGATAACAGAGATTGGAACAAGGAATCATAGCCACGATCATGCATCAAAACTTTGGCAGCGATTTTAATAGACCACCAATCAGGGCGAATATCAGCGAGATTTGGATGACCGATAGCACCAGCCATAACGATATCAGTGATTCCTCTTTTTTTAAGAGCAGTAGCAGCAGTGCCACCAGCCCCCAGACGAATAACGATATCAGGGTTTAATTTTTCATCAACGAAGTTTTTAAGACCAACAACGAAGACATCATATCCAGACTTTATTAAACTGTCGCGAACGACAAAAGGCAGGCCAAGGGCCCCTGCGATAAGGCAGATTTTCTTACGAGCATCTGGATTTTTTTGTATTTTTGTATCAGGTTTTTTTCCTGCTTTTTTATCAGATTTATCTGATTCTTTCTTAGTCATGTATTTTCTCCTTTTTCTAAGAACAGAATAAATAATAAACATTTTTTTTGAATATCGCAAGAATTTTTATTAATAAAGACACAAAAACTTGATTTTTGAAAAAATTAGTTTATAATGCGATAGTAAATTGTAAAAAGAGCGGGTATGGCGAAATTGGCAGACGCGCTGGATTTAGGTTCCAGTGAAGCAATTCATGTGGGTTCAAGTCCCTCTACCCGCACCAAAAATTATTTATTATCAATTATAAGGGCATTTATAAAAGCGGATTGAGGAATTTCAACATTACCAA
>CAZEWI010000084.1:0-2511 GCA_964514455.1 uncultured Bacteroidales bacterium
AGGGTACTCGTTTATCTGGTGGACAAAAGCAGAGAATTGCAATAGCAAGGGCATTATTAAAGAATGCTCCAATTTTGCTTTTAGACGAAGCGACATCTGCACTTGATACTCAATCAGAAAAACTAATTCAATCAGCATTAAATAATTTAATGAAGGGCCGCACTACATTCGTAATAGCCCATAGATTATCAACGATATTGGATTCTGATATCATTTGTGTTATTAGAGAAGGGCAAATTTTAGAGCGGGGCACACATAAAGAGTTATTAAAAATTGGCGGAGTATATAAGCATTTATACGACATTCAATTTGCCTCTGAAAATCAAAAAAAGAAATAGCAATAAAAAATCCCTCAAATGAGGGATTTAATTTATTTAACTTTACTTCTTAATTTATTATAAAAGTTTTCTTGAACAGTTAAAGGCATTGATTTTATAACTTTATCACAATCAGGATATAATCTGTATAATTTTTTAATTTCGTCAGATTTGAATCCAAGCATTAGGTTAAAAATAGGAAGAATTTTCTTTCCTTCAGGTGCTTCAGAGAAATAAACTCCTTGATTATCCTTGATAACATCAGTATCTGACATATTTATAATATCAACTGCTCTTTCAAGAGTTAAAGTTGAATGAGACAATAAAAAGTTTTTTGCTTGATTAGCGGTATTATATTTAGTATTCATATTAAAATCCTTTATTTAAGCGGGTCAATTGTATAATTTTTTTAATAAATGTCAAGAAAAAATAAAGAATAAAAAAATCGCCGATTAGAGCGATTTTTTTACCTCATAGCCTAAACAATGGAGTCACAAAAGGTTATGAAGGCATTTTTTGTTCAGAGAATTCAACATGCTTACGAAGTTTTGGATCGTATTTACGCATTTTCATTTTATCTGGAGTATTTTCAGATTTAGTATTTCTTTTTTTTGTATAATAGAATCCAGTTTCTGGATTTCTCATTCTAACGATTATATTAGAAGACTTTTTTTTGCCTGCCATTTTAGTATCCTTTTATTTTGATTTCCCTCATTTTATATGCTTAAAAACAAAAAAGCAAGTAAAATGTTTAATTATTTTTCTTTTCCCGATTGCTTTGAGTCTTTTTCTGGCTCTGTATCAATGTGAATAGCATCCATAGGACACATAGTAGCACACATACCGCAACCGGCACATTTAGATTTATCTATTTCAAAATGTTGCTCGCCCATAGCAATAGCACCCATAGGGCAAACACCCGCACAAGATCCACAAGCAATACACTTAGAATTTATTTTGTATTTAGTCATAATAAAGAATCCTTTAATTTAATTTCTGTTAGCCATAAGAATGTTCAAAATATATCTAAACATAGCAACAAAACTGATGTATAGATGTAAAGCACCAGAAACAGCCATTTGTTCCCTTGTTAAATCATTTTTTTCTAAACCTAGTTGGTCATATGCTTTTTTTAGGAATTGCATATCATAAGCAGTGAAAAGGGCAAAAATGATAACACCGATAATAGAAACTATGAAAGCATTTACTGGCCAAAAAATAGAAACGATTCCAGCAATAAACAATCCAATCATACCAAGGAATAAGAAAATCCCCATAAATGACAAATCTTTTTGAGTTTTATAACCAAAAAGAGCCATACAGCCAAACATAAGAGCGGCGATAACGAAAGCCTGTAAAACAACGGCAGGATTAGTATTTAATGCTATTCCGATAATAGGAGCAGAAACAAGCCCGATAGAAGCAGCATAAATATAAAGTAATAATTTAGCAGTAGAAGGTTTTATAGAAAAAGCACGAACTTGAGCATATAAAGCAACTGCGAGCCCGCCAAAAGAAGCAACCCAAAACAGAGGAGTAAGTCCGACCATACCGCTATCATTTACTGATAGCAACAAATTCAAACCGCCCATATAAAGAGTCATATAAATAACCAGAGCGGAAACTCCGACAGCCAGAAACATATTCATAAAAATTTTTTTCATATAGTCTTGAAAGTGACTAGAAACGACATTCTTAACATTTATAACATTAGCCATAATTTTTCTCCTTTTTAATGTTCAAATGAATTATAACAGATTTTTTTCACAAATCAAGAGATTTTAATGGATTTTTTTCACAGATAATCATATAATAATGTCATTACGAGGAGTATCATGACAAAGTAATCTCTCTTGTCATTCTCGGGCTTGACCCGAGAATCCAGGTAAAACAAAACTTGTCGCAAAGCGACACAAATCTAAAAGGAAAGGAAAACTTATGGCAATTATAGTCCCTCAATTATCTCCAGTGGCATTTAGCCTTGGTGGTATAGACATTCGCTGGTATGCATTGGCATATTTAACGGCATTTATACTTGGTTTTTATTTAATGCGAAAAATGGCAAAAAAAACGGGAGTTCCAGACGATAAAAAGTTTTGGGACGATATAATGTTCTATGGAATCCTAGGAATAATCCTTGGTGGCAGAATAGGGTATTGTTTAGTATATAACTTTAATTATTATATTGCGAATC
>CAZEWI010000085.1:0-2323 GCA_964514455.1 uncultured Bacteroidales bacterium
AGAGCAGTGTGTAGTCTCAATCTCAAATTGAACTAGGTCCCCATGGGCCCCACAGCCAAAACAATGGTAAAATCCCTTGTCTTCATTTACTGAAAATGATGGCGTCTTTTCTTTGTGAAATGGGCAGCAACCCCACCAATCTTTGCCTTTTGGCCTGAGTGGAACTTTTTTTGAGATGTAATCTACTAGTGATATCTTGTTATTTAATTCTTCTCTGAACGATTTTAAGTCTGCCATTTTATTAAACCCTTATTATCTTTATGATGTCATAAAATAGCCATAAAATCAAGTTATAAATCAAAATAGGCTTTTGTATATTTTTATACATTCATTTGCTGTATTTTTTATTGAAAACTTTTCTGCAAATTTATCACATTCTTGTTGCAATTCTTCCCAATCAGAAATTTTCATATCAAGAATTTTACAAATTTTTTCCGCTTGAGATTTTATATCCCCCGCTTTCACTAAAATTGATGTCTTGTTATTCAAGTACTCTTTCGTTGCACCTGTATCTATTGCTATTACTGGACGATGCATTGCATTCGCAAGCAAAATTTCACGATTAAATGCACTCGCTTTGGTCGCTGGACTATAATAACAGTGCGACGTTTTTAATAACTCTGCTAAATCTGTCATATTTTCTATTATTGCTATTCTGTCTTCTATTCTGAAATTTTTTATTAGTTGTTTGTATTCCTTGACCGATGAATCTTTTGGAAAATTTTTACTCGCTATTATAAAGGAATAATCTTTCCTGTTTATTTCTTTGGCAAGTGTTATCAAATCATCAAAGCCGTTATTTATATCTATTTCACCTATTATTGTTATCAATTTCTTTTCTAAATGTATGTTATATTTTTGTAAAAACTCCATTTCTCTCATTGCGGTGATTTTTGTCGGTGTGTAAAAGTCGGTGTTTATTGAATGTGGTATTATTTTAATCTCATTCTTTGGGGTTTTATATGTTTCTGAAATATATTCCTTTAAATAATTTGATGGAACTATACATGCATCACCTTTTAATAAAATCTTATACATGATTTTCATGATGTCGTATTTCTTAAATTCTTGATATTTGTTATACTCGGTTATTAGTTTTATTTTTGTTTTATTTGTTAAAAAATATCCAAAAAATGCTGTCCTTACACTGTGTGTGTGAATTATTTTAATATGATTTTCTTTGATTATCTTTTTTAATTTACTTATCGTTTTTATTATATTTATTGACTTGAAATTTATATCAAAATATGGAACTTTCGCCCGCTCTAAATTGTATGCTAAAATACCAAATTTTCCCGCAACAAATGGATTCACTCCGTATTGTTTTTCTTGCCTTGATAATTCTGTTGCATTTTCTGAAATAGCATTTGAATCTAAATTATCTATTAAATGCAACACATTTAATTCATAATTCTTTTCATCGTTTGTCATTGTTCAACTCTTAATTCATAGCCATTCAAAAACATACATTTTCTGTATCTTCCAAGCGATGAGGTGCTGATGTTTGATGGCTCACTAATCAATAATCTTTGGCCAAGTTCGCTGTACTCGTTTGACTGAAATGTTACCCATAAGCCGTCCCATTTCGGTTGAACTAATGATGTGCTTGGTGAGAAAAATTTGCTGATACTTGATCGGGGACTGTTATAATTTGTAGCATTCGCTCCGAGGCAAGCCTTGTGATCCCGGACAAATTGATCAATCGTTACCATATTATTTTCCCAGTGTAATACTGTCGCATTATCAAAAGATCCCTCTCGGGCGGACATACAGCCTGTTAGTAGCAAAATTGGTAAAATAATTAGGTTTTTCCTTTTCATAATCTTTATCTTAGAAGATTTTTATTTTTCTTGCAATAGTTTTTTCTTGATTTTTTGTTTTTTCTTGATAGAATTCTGGGTGTATCTTTGGGTGAGTGGCGGAACTGGTAGACGCAGCAGACTCAAAATCTGCCGAACGCAAGTTCTTGAGGGTTCGAGTCCCTCCTTACCCACCATTAGATTTGTCCCTGTTTTTTACAGGGATTTTTTGTGCTGGGAAAGTTTGTCGGGACTCTCACCCTTCGGGTTCTTCAATTCCGCCTAGATTATTTGAATTCGCTGCCGCTTTTCAAATAAAAGGCTCATTGCGTCTCGCCACGAAACTCTTGCCGAAGGGCAAGTTTTCGTGTCGCCGTCTCCTTACCCACCATTAGATTTGTCCTCTCGTTTGAGAGGATTTTTTTAGATAGCAAAACTAAATGCGGAATGACGGCGGAGAGTTTATAAGGAAGGATTGACACCCCCTCCTGAAATCGCTAGGGCGATTTCGTCCTCCCCCGCAA
>CAZEWI010000086.1:0-2306 GCA_964514455.1 uncultured Bacteroidales bacterium
GCGCTCCGCTCTAACCAACTGAGCTACCGACCCATATTCACAACAAGGCTATTATAATACATTACGAATGAAATTCAAGAAAAAAATTCATATACTTTCTATTCTCTCCAATCTAGGAATACATAACTATGGATTTCAGTTTTTATTTTTGTTAAAATAATAGCGAAACAAAGGAGTTAAATTATGAGAAAAATTATTACTTTTGTAGTTGCTTTAACCATCGCTTTTTTACCAGGATTTATAAACCGCTTTACCTCAAAGACAGAAGGTAATATATGGTACAATAGTTTAAAATCTTCCAGTTTAACCCCGCCAGACATGTTTTTTCCTATAATTTGGAGCATACTTTACTGTTTAATAGGAATCTCACTTTACAGAATTTTAATTAAAAAAAACAGAAACAGCACTTTTGGTCTGATGTTTTTATTTATCAACCTTGGATTAAATAGCCTTTGGACATTTATCTTTTTTACATTACACGAAGTTGTTTTCGCAATTTTAATTCTTTTGGCACTCATTTATACCGCACAAAGAGCAAAACAAGAGTTTAGTAAAATAGACGAACTATCCGGACAACTTTTAATACCTTATATAATCTGGCTATGGTTTGCCTTATTTTTATCGGCCTCGTTTTTATTCTTAAATTGGAATGCTTTGTAAAAATCACCCCGCTTTATTGTAATCAACATAATCAAAGCGATTAAATAACTCCATTAAAAAGCGGATTTTATACCCATATTCCGATTCTAAGTTTCTATCTTTTGAGACTATTTCCATAGCCTCTTTTTGAGCGAATTTGAATAAATCTCTATGTCCAGCATAATCAACAAAGTGATAATTTATATAACCGCTTTGTTTTACCCCTAACATTTCTCCATTTCCCCTCATCATTAAATCCGCCTCAGCAATCTCAAATCCATTATCCGTCTCACAAAGTATATTTAATCTTTTGAAAGCATCAGGAGACACTCCATTATTATAAAGCAAAACACAATAAGATTGTTTATCAGAACGACCTACTCTCCCTCTCAACTGATGAAGAGCCGCGAGTCCAAAACGATTTGCATTCTCTATAATCATAATTGAAGCACTAGGGACATCAATTCCAACTTCTATGACAGTAGTCGCAACCAACACTTTAATTTTAGAATTATCCGAAGCAAACTCACTCATAATTTTATCCCGCTCTGACTTATCCATTTTTCCATGAATCATAGCAACCGCATCTCCAAAAAATTGTTTCAATATAGAATATCTTTCTTCAACCGCCATTAAATCAGAAGTCTCACTTTCGGCAACTAAAGGACAAACCCAAAAAACTTTGCTACCTGAACGAATCTCACCTGAAAGTCTATGAATTAAATCCCCTATTTTTTCAGATGACAATTTAGTTGTAATTATTTTTTTTCTGTTCGCTGGCTTTTCACTTATGACCGAAATATCCATGTCCCCATACATAGTCATTGATAAAGTCCTTGGAATTGGAGTTGCAGACATTGAAATTATATCAAGATTTTTATCTCCGGATTTTTTTGAAAGTCGCAATCTTTGTTCAACTCCAAATCTGTGCTGTTCATCAACAACTACCAGTCCGAGATTTTTGAAATTTACATCATCTTGAAAAATTGCATGAGTCCCTATTAAAACTTTTGTTCTACCTGATTTCAAAGAAACTAATTTATCTTTACGGGTTCGACCCGAATCCCGACCAGATAAACTATCACAAAGCAATCCAAGTTTATCGCAAATAGGTCTTATTTTAGCAAAATGTTGCCCCGCAAGCACATCAGTCGGAGCCATTAAAGCAACCTGAAAACCAGCTTCTACCGCATTGAGCATAGCAAGCAAAGCAACTATTGTTTTACCACTTCCAACATCACCCATAACAAGACGAATCATTTGAATCGGCTTTGCCATATCTACCAAAATCTCATCAAGTGCTTTTTTCTGTCCAGATGTCAATTCAAAAGGCAAATCATTGATAACTGACTTCATCAATTTTCCATCTGATTTTATAATTTGCCCCTGTTCAGACAATCTTTCCGCACGATTTTTAGCAATAGAAATCTGATGAGCCAATAATTCATCATAAGCCAACCTAATTCTAGCAGGATTATTTGGCAATATATCATCTTCAGATTTTGGATTATGAATTAAATTCAGAGACTCCTTAAAACTAGGTAAATTTTTAATATATTTATCAGACTGCCACTCTGGGACATCAGGAATCATAGGTATTATAGAATCCCTGACATTTATCATAGTTTTCAAACTAATTCCTTCTGTCAAAGGATAAACTGGCTGAA
>CAZEWI010000087.1:0-2301 GCA_964514455.1 uncultured Bacteroidales bacterium
AGCGGAGCGCTCATAACGCTTTGGTCCGGGGTTCGAGTCCCTGCCGACCCACCAACATAAAGGCCGTCAGTTGACGGCCTTCTTTTTTATCTATTTTTAGTCTTATTTTGTGTTTTCTTTTAACCAATTTATTAGGGATTTAGGATTTGGTATTTCTGGAATCCAAGATAATTCTTCTGGCAAATCTGTTGTAAATTCACATCTCATTCGGATTGGATTTGCTCCAACATTTATAGTTGCATATTGATTATAAATTCTGTCATCAACTAAAATAGTTTCCTCCGGTTTTAGATTATATTTTTCAAAGCATTCTTTTAATTTATCTTCTTTTGCAGAATCATGCATAAATTTTCCGTGTTGAACACATTCTATGACCAGAAAATTGCTAACATCAGAAAGTAATTGATTTAATAATTTCTTTTTTGCTTCTACATTAAATGTAGCAGATAAAGTAAATTGCTTATAGCCCATTTGATTTAATTTTTTAAGAGTCTCTATTGTATCAGGGTAAAGAGGACGATTATTAAAGAACTCTGGACTATGGCAAAAATCATAATCCATCTCAATACCTTTTGTTGGGTGAGTCTTTAATTCTAATGCTCCGTATTTTTCAGAAATAGGTAAGACTTTTGGTAAATCTTCCCATTTTAAGTTTTTGTAATCTTTGGCATATTTTGGGTGATTTGTTAAAAAATTAAAGTAAGCAAAGTTTAAGTTCGCTAAAACTCCATCTATATCCCAAAAGATATTTTTAATAATTGGTTTTGACATTTTATTTGTCCCATTTGTCTGAAATTGCAGTATTAGCAATCAAAGGTATTGATAATTTTGTAATGTTATCCATAGTTTCATCTATAATTTTAGCACAAATTTCTGCTATATTTTCTGGAACTTCAAATACTAACTCATCGTGAATTTGCATTATTAGTTTAGCATTTTGAAATTGTTTAAGATTATCATAAACTTTGATAATAGCAAGTCGCATAAGATCCGCTTCATAACCTTGAATAGGAGCATTTATGGCCGCCCGTAGTGCGTATTGTTTTAATCTTGGGTTAGTTATCTCGGGTAAGTCAATTTTGCGTCCCCAAGGGGTTAAAATATATCCATGAGATAAAACAAATTCTTTGGTTTCTTCCATATAGTTTTTAATTTCTGGGTAAATTTGAAAATATTTTTCAATAATTTTTGCTGCAGTTGGCCTATCTATACCGAGTTGTTCTGCTAATCCAAAAGCAGAGACTCCATAGATGATTGAAAAGTTTGTTGTTTTTGCGATTCGTCTTTCAGCAGGAGATACTTCATTTTCAGGTTTATTAAAAATATGGCTTGCTGTTATTAAATGAATATCTTTGTTTTCATTAAAGATTTTTTTCATAGATTCTATATTTGCTAAATCTGCTAATAGGCGGAGTTGAATTTGAGAATAATCTGCGATTATAAGTTTATTTCCGTTTTCAGCAATGAAAGTTTTGCGAATATCTTCTCCATATTCTCCACGAATTGGAATGTTTTGTAGATTAGGATCTCTTGACGAGAGTCGGCCAGTATTTGTGGAAGTTTGTAAGTAAGTGGAATGTATTCTGCCCGTTTTTTTATCAATTAAATTAGGTAGGGCATCTGTGTATGTTGAAACTAGTTTAGACAAAGATCTCCATTCAATAATATAAGGAATAATTTCGTGATAATCTTTTAATTCTTCCAGAGTAGAAATATCAGTTTGATAATTTCCGCTCTTAGTTTTTTTTGATGTATATTCTATTCCTAATTTTTCAAAAAGTATTTTTCCAATTTGAGCCGGCGAAGCGATATTAAAAGTTTCTCCTGCTATGGTATAAATCATTTTTTCCAATTCATTTATTTTATTATGAAGAGTATTAGATAGATTAAACATAGCATTTTTATCAATTAAAACTCCGTTTATTTCCATAGATGTTAAAACTGGAATTAAAGGTAAATCATAAGTTCTATAAAGTTTTTCAAAATTTGGCTGATTTTGTAATTCAGAGTTTATAATTTTATAGATTTTTGCGATATAATTTGTTCGCTCTGCACAATAATTTAATGCGGTTTCATTTGGTAAATTAGCAAAATTTACTTCGGATTTTTTATCAAATAAATCGGCAAGTTTTGTCATGGTTTTTGATAAGTATTTTTCTGATAATTCTTCAAGACTATTTTTACTAACTCCATTTATACAATACGAGATTAGCATAATATCTTCATAGTTTTTTATTTGATTTATATCAAGTCCCGAGTTTGAAAATAAATGAAAATCTGATTTGAAATTATAACTAATTT
>CAZEWI010000088.1:0-2233 GCA_964514455.1 uncultured Bacteroidales bacterium
TTGAAAAATATCTGTAAATGCGGGTATAGGATTTATCCAATCTTTACTGTCTTTGACTACATATATTAAAACATAAAATGGATACATTATAAATGATAATCCTAAGTAAAAAATCGCTTGTAATAACAGTAATGCTATAAATAAGTTTGATGAAAAAAATGTCGCCATCATTACTAGCCCAGATAAAATTGTTAAAATTGATAGTTTTGCTAAACCATGTAAGGTCATTTTTCCACCGAGAACTATAAACTCATTATTTGCTTGGGAAAGAGCATCAAGAGGTCGTCTCATTGAATCAACAGTTTCATTCGTAAATAATTTGTTTTCTGATGATATATTCCTGACTTGATTTGGAGTGTCTGGAATCATATTTGGTGTCGCTTCTAATACTTTTTCTGTATAAATCGCTCCGAATTTTAATAGTGGATCAACTACTGCCTCGGTCATAATTTTTGGTGATAATTGTAGCAAAAAGGCAAGTGCTATTACCGCCCTGATTATCGGCTTTAATGTCGTTTGCACTATGTTCATTGCATCTGGATTGTCCCACATCTCCCCACCTCCGGAAAAACCAAGAACACCAAGCAATTGTTTCGGCATATACATCTTGAATAAATAAATCGTTATTTTGACCGCTAGAAAAATATATATAAGTGAAGGAAATAAATCTTTCGCTAGTTTGAATGTTGCCATTGATACAATACTTATCGCATCTAATGTTATCGGAATAAATGGTGACAGTGATAAATCTGTCGCCGCAGCCATTACTGTCGCTGGGCTGAATATCGCTAAAAATAATAATGCTAATTTTGTTATCCTTCTCATAAGTTTTATTATAATGATTTAGTTTTATTTAGTCTATTGTTTTTTTTATAAAAATGTGTTATAATTTCAAAAAAGAGGGAATGTTATGGACTTAAAAAAAGTTTTAGATATATCTAATTTTAGAACTCTGATGGTGGATTCCGTTCGGAATGCTAATCAAATCTCTGATTATTTTAATCAAAGTGCTGAAATATATGATTATGGTGTTGAATCTTTGAATAATAAATTGAATGAAATGCAAAAACTTTTTCCTATGGTTAAAGATGATAATGATTTGACTCAAGAATTAGGTGAAAATCTGAAATCTATATCTGAAAATCTAAATAATGTTCAAAATGATAATAAGAATTTTCAAGAGATTTTGAAATCTTTGGAAAATTTGAATAAAATGCTCGGGGATTCTAATGATAATTCTATGATGAATGTTTTACGAAATTTAGTTAAAACTGCTAGCAATCGCTTTAAAGATAATTTTCAAAAAAATTCTGGGCAGGAGAAACAACAGGAAAAACAAGAGCCTCAAAAAGAACCGCAACAGCAAGAAAAGCCAGAGCCTCAGAAAGAGGAAGAGAAAACTCTTGATGTTCCAAATGAAAAACCTGTGAATGATATTCAAAGAAACTTAAAGCAAAAGGTCTCTGATGCAAAAGGAAAAGTTAAAAAAACTGCGGAGACCCTTAAAAAAGGTGTCAATTGGATGAAAAATGACCTTAAAAAAGATTTTACAAAAGGTAAAGAATTTGGTGAAAAAACCGGTAAAAAACTTCGCTTAAAAGCAGATAAATTTAGGGCTGGGGCGGAAATGGTTAAAAATAAAATTAAAACAAAAGTTGATAATGTTAAAGGTAATCTTAAAACTAAATCGCAGAATTTTAAGTTAGGATCCGAAAAAATTAAAATGAATTTGAAAAATAAATTGGCTGGAAAATTTATGGCTAAAAATTCCGGTCGGCAAATGGCTTAAAGGAGTGTAAAATGGATTTTTTTAGTGTGTTATTGTATTTGTTGCTTGTCGTGATGATTTTGTTCTTTGTCGTTCTTGTTATTAGAGTTCCTATTATGATAGCAAAAGTCAGAGGTGTTTCTGGTGATGAGTTGATTACTATTTCAATACTATCATGGTGTGGGCTGTTATTTGGTGTAACTTGGATTGTTGCTTTTGTTCTCGCTCTGGTTTATGAGCCTGATAAATGGATTGGAAAACAATCTAAAAATCTGGATTTGGATAGATTGGAAAAATTACATTCTTTGATGAAAAAAGGTGCTATTTCTAAATCGGAATATGATGCTGAAAGAAAAAAATTGTTGAAAAAAAAATTATATTGAGTTTGGACTGATGAGATTTCGCATTAGTGCGGAATTACGGCGGAGAGTTTATAAGGAAGGATTTACACCCCCTCCTGAAATC
>CAZEWI010000089.1:0-2205 GCA_964514455.1 uncultured Bacteroidales bacterium
AAATTCAAATAAATTCTTGATAATAAATTAATTAAATTATATTATTCATTTATGTTTAGAAGTATTTTATATTTATTTATTATTGGTCTTAGTATTTCCTCCTGTGCGGAAACTAAGATAATTTCAAAAAATAATGATATTTCTTATATCTTAAATACTAATTCTGAATTGGCATTTGTGATTGATAAAAAAAATAATATACTTTGCAGAGAAACAAATTTTTTTCAAAATTTCAATCCAGAAAAAATATCCGAGATAAATATACTTGGAGATGAGCCTTTTATTATTTATGAAAATAAAAAAATTATTCTTGATGGAGATATTTTTGAAGAATGTGAAGGAATAAAAATTAATTCGTATAAAAATTTACCTAAAAATTGTCAATTTGTTATAAATTATACAGATTGTGCTAGATATGTTTGTTCTAATTTTGGATGTAAATGGATGTTCGCAGAATTTATTATAGATTTAGAAACAGGCGAGTATTATCCTGAAAAATTTTAACCTTTAATTAAAAAATTTAAGTACTTTCTTAAATTTTCAAGAGAATCGGCAATTTATAAAAAAACATTTTGAAATAAAATATTTTATAGTGCATAATGATTGTATAAGGACTATGAATTATTAATAGCGAGAAATTTTTAAAACTTCATTTTTTAAATCATTTCCAATTGCTTAATCCTTTTTTGAATTATAGCCTATTTTCTCCAAAAAAATCAATGAAATATATTGACTTTTGATAAGAGATTTAGTATAATGCCTGCTATTAAAGAGATACTATTATGAAAAAATCTTGCGGTATAGACTTTGGAACTACCAATACATCTACTGCTGTAATAGATAGTGTCTTCCCAAAATTAGTCCCTGTTGAAAATGAAAAAATCACAATTCCTAGTGCTTTATTCTTTTCCAACTCCAATATTTATTTTGGACGAGAAGCAATGGAACTTTATACCCAAGGTGAAGATGGCCGCTGTATGCGAAGTCTTAAAAGAGTTCTTGGAACTGATTTAATGAAAATGGGAACTCTGATAAATAATAAGCCTGTAAAATTTCAAGACATTTTAACTTACTTTATAAAACACATAAAATTCAAAATAGATTCTTTTGCTGGCGAAAATATTAAAAATGTTGTTATGGGCCGTCCCGTCCATTTTATAGATAATAATCCAGATGGAGATTTTCGGGCAGAGCAAGAATTAAAAGAAATTGCCTTATTATCTGGTTTCAAAAATGTTGAATTTCAGTATGAGCCTATTGCTGCTGCTTTTGCTCATGAAAAATTAGTTAAAGAAGAAAAACTCGCTTGTGTTATTGATGTTGGGGGAGGAACTTCTGATTTTACCATAATTAAAATCGGCCAAAATTTAATCAAAAAATCAGATAGAACAAATGATATTCTCGCTAGTTCTGGAGTTAGGGTCGGAGGTAATGATTTTGATAAAAATCTGGCTATGAAATGCTTTATGCCCGAACTTGGCTATGGAAGTGAGACTACGGATAATAAGCCGATTCCTAGTAATCAGTATTGGAATTTGGCGGAATGGAGTAAAATAAATAACTTATATAATATAAAAGAATTGAGGCAATTGCAAAGATTGTTCTTTCTTGCCGAAGAGCCTGAAAAAATCCAAAGGCTTATTGAAATCATAGAGCAACACGAAGGCCACAAATTTTTAACCTATATTGAGAAAGCAAAGTTTAATTTAACCGAAGTCCTAGAAACACGAACTGCTCTTGATTTCTTGTCTGATAGCCCTATCGTTTATAGTTCTAGGAAAGATTTTGAGGATTCATTGCAAAACGATATTAAAAAAATCAAAAATTCTTTGTTTGATTGTATAAAAATGGCAAAGATTAAACCTGAACAAATTGAATTGATTATTTTAACCGGAGGATCTACCGAAATTCCAATCATTCAAAAGACTATGACAGATATATTCCCCAAAGCAGAAATATCTCAGGGGAATAAGTTATCTAGTGTTGGATTAGGACTGGCCTATGATTCCGCCCGTAAATTTGGAATTATGAAATAATTATTTTTCTCTTGATTTTTAGATTTTATGTATTATAATGTGCGTAGTAATCGGGGCGTAGCTCAGTCTGGTAGAGCGTCTGGTTTGGGACCAGAATGTCGCGTGTTCGAATCATGTCGCCCCGACCAGAATAAATAAAATACCGCCGTTTCGCGGTATTTTTTATTTT
>CAZEWI010000090.1:0-2074 GCA_964514455.1 uncultured Bacteroidales bacterium
AAATACCACAGAAAAATTTGTAATAGTTTTGCGAGAAAATTTAGATAAAGCAGTGAAAAAATTAGAAACCGGAAAAAAATTACCTAGAAAACAGAAAAAAGAAATTCAAAAAGTTATAACAAAACAAAAAGCCAGATAAATGATTTTTGATATTTTAATTATAGGCTCTGGGCCTGCAGGATTATCTGCTGGAATATATGCAGGTCGTGCTGGTCGGAAAACTCTTTTACTTACTGGCCCTGTTTTCGGAGGTCAAATGTCAACGATTCCTGATTTGGAAAATTACCCAGGAATTGATGGTTCTATTTCTGGTTTTGATTTAACTGAAATTATGAGAAAACAGGTTGAAAACTTTGGTGTTGAAATTAAATTTGATTCAATTAAAAGCCTAGAAAAAGACGGAGAAAATTATTTAACTGAATTACAATCAGGTGAAAAAATTCAATCAAAAGTCGTAATAATTGCTACCGGTTCTGATGCTAGAAAACTTGGTGTTAAAGGTGAAGATGAATTTTTTGGAAAGGGTGTTTCCTATTGTGCAGTCTGTGATGGTTTTTTTAATCGCGGGAAAAAAGTTGCTTTTATCGGAGGTGGAAATTCTGCTTTGGTAGAGGCTCTTTATATGTCAAAACTTGCCAGCGAAGTTACTATTATTTACAGAAAAGATTCGTTTTTCCGTGGTGAAAAAATAACTATTGATAAAATTACCAATACTCCAAATATAAAAGTTTTATTTAATTCTGTTGTTGAAGAAATCAAAGGTGATGATTCAGGTGTAAAATCTGTAATTATTAAAAATTTGGAATCGGAAGAGATTTCAGAATTAAACCTAGATAGTGTTTTTGTTAGTATAGGACATCACCCAAATGCTGAATTTGCTCCCGACTTTTTAGAAAGAGATCAGGCCGGTTATTTAATCACAGAAAAAAATAAAACTAAAGTTGTAGGTGAGGGGATTTTTATCGCTGGTGATATTCGTTCTTCTTCTAAACATCAAGTTGCCATTGCTGTTGGAACTGGTGCTAGTGCTGCAATGGAAGCGGAAGATTATCTTCAAACAAAATAATTTTAATTGCGAATCGCATTTTTGTGATGAACTAATTTATGTTTATTATCAAATGTAATTACATCAAATCTGAAAGCATTTATATTTTTAGGACAATTCCTTTTGATATATATTTCGGCGGATCTTTTTAATCTTTCTTGTGCTGTATAAGTTATCGCCTCTAAGGCATCTCTAGTTGTTCTTCTTTTTTTTACCTCTATAAACACCAAAGTATCTTTTTTTATCGCGATTATATCAATCTCACTAGCATTTGTGCCTCGGCCTGTAATATATCTAGATTGAATAATTTTATAGCCGTGAAACCTTAAATACCATTTCGCAATAAATTCAAAATAAACACCAGAAATATAACTATTGTCTTTCATTTATGATTTTCTTTCCAATAAATATCTTGTTAAATCACGGAGATTATCTGCTTTTTCATCAAATTCAGATAAAGCACTAATTGCATTTTCTGCATATTGTTTAGCATATTCTTTTGCTTTTTCTAGACCAAATAAACTGATATAAGTTGTTTTTCCAGATTTATCATCTTTATTTAATGTTTTTCCAACAAGTTTTTCATCTCCTTCTACATCAAGAATATCATCTGTTATTTGAAAGCATAGTCCAAAATTAAAAGCAAACTCTGAAAGTTTTTCTTTTTGCTCTTTTGTTGCCCCTCCTAGAATTGCCCCAAACAATACTGAAGCAGAAAATAAACAACCTGTTTTTAATTTTTGAATTAAATCAACTTCTTCCTTTGTTTTGAATCTGCCATCTTCGGCCAATATATCAAGTTGCTCTCCAGTTATCATTCCAACACTTCCCGTATTTATAGCAAGAGTTTTTATGAGTTCTAATCTGACTTGCGAATCAGGTGTAATTGAATTGTCGCTTGATAATACGGTATATGCCTCATTTAATAGAGAATCGCCTGCAAGAATCGCTGTCGCTTCCCCCCATTTTTTATGACTTGATGCTTTCCCTCGTCTTAAATCGTCGTTATCAATGGCAGGTAAATCATCA
>CAZEWI010000091.1:0-2048 GCA_964514455.1 uncultured Bacteroidales bacterium
TCAACAGGATACCCTGCTTCCTTACATAGAAGATGGCACAATTATATTTATAGGAGCAACAACTGAAAATCCTAGTTTTCATTTGAATAATGCCTTGCTGTCTCGTTCTCATATTTGTGTATTAGAACCACTAAATAGTGAAAACTTGATTCGTCTTATGAATAAGGCCGAGGGCTATACCGGCAAAACAATACCTTTAACAAATGAGGCTAAAATAGAATTGGCTCAAATGGCCGACGGAGATGCTAGATTTTTACTAAATCAAATTGAGTACTTGATAAATATGAAAACACCGGCCTTTTTGACCCCTGACGAATTAAAAAAGGCTATTTCAAAACGGGCAATTATGTCAGATAAAGCCGGAGATGAGCATTATAATTTAATATCAGCAGTTCATAAATCTCTTAGGGCTAGTGATGTAAATGCGGCTCTTTACTGGGTTGCAAGAATGATGGTTGCTGGTCAAGATACTGCTTACATATTCCGCAGGCTTACTCGTTTTGCTATGGAAGATATAGGGCTTGCTGATCCCATGGCAATGGTTTATGCAAATAATGCTTGGCAAATTTATGAAAGAATTGGTAGTCCAGAGGGGGATATTGCTATCACTGAACTGGTCATATATCTTGCAACTGCTCCTAAAAGCATCGGAAATGACCAAGCCCAGATTGCTGCTTGGGATAGTGCCAGAAAAAATGGCAGTTTAATGCCTCCAAAAAATATATTAAATGCACCTACAAAAATGATGAAAGAACTCGGTTATAATGCCGGTTATATTTATGATCCAGAAACAAAATCGGGAGTATCTGGTCAGAATTGCTGGCCTGAACAAATGAAGCCCGAGACTTACTACTTCCCCCGCGAGGTCGGGTTTGAACGTGAAATTATAAAAAGATTGGAATACTTTGAAAAGTGTCGCAAAGAAAATAAATAATTTTTTATGGACTTTATCAAAGATATAATTATAATAAAATTAGCAAAATAAAAGGATTAAATTATGGCTAAGACAGGAATTAGTCCAACAAGGGCAGAAAATTTTTCAGAATGGTATCAAAATGTTGTAGTAGCGGCTGATTTGGCAGAGTCATCTCCAGTTCGTGGTTGTATGACTATAAAGCCTTATGGCTTTGCAATTTGGGAACTTATTCGTGATGAACTTGATAAAAGAATTAAAGTGGTTGATGTTCAAAATGCTTATTTTCCACTTTTGATTCCTTTGTCTTATATGACAAAAGAAGCCGAACATGTGGAAGGTTTTGCAAAAGAATGTGCTGTTGTAACTCATTACAGATTGCATAATAATAACGGGGTTATAGAACCAGATCCAGATTCAGAACTTACAGAACCTTATATAATTCGCCCTACTTCCGAGACTATAATCGGAGAGGCAATGTCCAGATGGGTTCAATCTTATAGGGATTTACCTATGAAATTAAATCAATGGGCAAATGTTATGCGTTGGGAAATGAGGACTCGGGTTTTTCTCCGCACCTCTGAATTTTTATGGCAAGAAGGACATAATGTTTTTGCATCTGCCGAAGAAGCAAAAGAAGATGCTTTAAAAATGATTTATGTTTATGATAAATTTGCTAGTGAGATTCTCGCTATAAGTTCTATCTTAGGACCAAAAACAGAAGATGATAAATTTGCTGGAGCAGATACAACTTTTGCTATGGAACACATTATGCAAGACGGAAAATCATTACAGGCAGGAACCTCTCACGATTTAGGACAACATTTTTCTCACTCTGCTGATATTCAATTTCTTGATAAGGAAGGCGGGCATAAATATGCTTATACAACATCTTGGGGTGTCTCAACAAGACTTATGGGCTCGCTTATTATGACTCATTCAGATGATGACGGGCTTGTATTGCCTCCTGCGATTGCTCCTTATCAAGTTGTAATTATTCCACTTGTAAAAGAAGATAACAGGGATAAAGTTCTTGAATATGCCACTAAAATTCAAGACGAATTAAAATCAAAAGGAATCCGTGTTCATTTGGATTTAACTGATGATAGAAGCGGTGATAAAATCTGGAAATGGA
>CAZEWI010000092.1:0-2032 GCA_964514455.1 uncultured Bacteroidales bacterium
TTTTCAAATTCAGGTGCTAGTGCTGATTTCCATGTTTCTTCTATTTTTACTTCCATTTTTCCCGCTCTTTATTTCTTCATATTACTTGCGGGTTCGTTCCTTGTCAATGCTTTGTTTTTTTTTCTTGACTTATTTTTTATGTTGATGTCATAATTTTTATAACATAAAAAAAAGGAGGTAAAAATGATCCGTAAATCTATTATTTTATGTAGTGTTTTTGTATATGCTTTTTCAAATGTGGCATTTAGTGCTCCTGTTGCTAATGCTCCAACATTTAGAATACCTGTTGATAAAACTCATAAATCAGGTTCTTATCATGGACAACTTACAAACTATGATGATGGCACAATCGCCAGTTTGGAGGCTCAGGCCGAGGCTAATAGGATGGCAGAGAAACAACAAATACAGGCGGCAGAGGCATCGGCATCTTCATCTAGTGATGACCTTCTTGATACTGTCGGAGTTGGAATACTTACATCTGCTCTGGGAGTTGCTGCAATCAATACTACTTCTTCTGGAAAGAAAACGAGTGTTAGTTCTGCTCCGGCCTCAACTAAACATTACTACAATGGGCGGTTGCTTTCAGCAGAAGAAGAGGCTTCTGGTTCTTGGAAACCAAATTATAATGGAACCGCATATAAACAATTAAAAAATGCTGCTTCCGATTCTCAAAATGCAGTAAATGGACTTAAATAAAAGGAGATAATTTATGAAAAAATATCTGTCATCGTTTCTTGTTGTAGTGCTTGGTGGATGTATGGTGTTTCCTCCTAGTGTTGATGAAAAAGCAAGGTTAAAGGAAGATCCTGTCATCACTAATAAAGTGAGTTTATATTGTCCAAGGTGCTCTAAATCTGAGGTTGAAGAGTATTTTGTTTTTGCTGATTCTGAAAAAGATGCAGATTATAAATTGACTCTGGAAGTTGAAGATTATGCTGATTATTCTGATGAGTGGGATATTTTGGGTCCGCTATTTACTGTATTGTCTGCTGGGATAATTCCTACTTATTTAGGTTCTTGTGAATATACTCTAAATGCTGAGTTGTTAAACTCTAAAAATGATTATAAAATGGCTTTGACTAAGGCCGAACTTTCAGGAAGTTTTTGGTATCCAGGATTGCTTTTACTTCCTTTGGCTCCATTCGCCTATTTTCAAGATGAATACAATGCTTGTGGTGATTATGATTTGAGAATGTCTGCCAGAGAAGAAGTGGAAGATGTTTTTATCAAGGAGGCGGCTCTTGCTGTTTATGGTTCTAAAAAATCTGAGTGGAGTTGCGGAACTTTTGATTGTACTTATAAAGAAATGCTTGCCAAAAAATCAGTTTCCTTTGATGATTTAAAAACTACTATCAAGAGCGTGAAAAATATGGAACAATTCAAAAAAGTTTATGCTAGATTTAATGGAAATTTAACAAAATCTCAAACTTGTGAATTGGCTGGAAATGCTATTTTTTATGGAAATCTAAAAAAGACAAATCAGGCTTATTGGGATTTTATTCAGTATTTTAAGTCAGCAAAATGTCCTGTTATGAAAACTGAAGAGGATAATATTGAGGGACTTGGTATGTCTGTTGAAAAATTGATTGAGAAAAATGGAAAACCTGCCAGATTTAAGATTGAAAATAGCGATACTCAGGTTGCTACTTGGGCAAAGCTAGGTTCTGGATATTTGAAGAAATATGTCTATTATGATGTTTATACAATTGATGATGGTATAGTTGTTAAAATAGAATCCAAAAGATAAAAACGATAGGATTTTTAATTCGCTTCGGAATTAAAGAAATTGTGAGACAATTTCTTTAAAAAAAGGAGGTGTTTTAAGTTTATAATTATCTATATTATTTATTTGTCAAGTTAAAAGAAGCGGGGGTAAAAAGTGGGGTATTTGGTGGGAAGGTGTGTGTGGGTAAGGTTTTTTTGTGGGGGAGTATAGGGTTGCGACGCTTCGCTCGCAATGACGAGGTAGAAGTATGAACACCCCCTCCTGAAATCGCTGGGCGATTTCTTCCTCCCCCTCTAAAGAGGTAGA
>CAZEWI010000093.1:0-1955 GCA_964514455.1 uncultured Bacteroidales bacterium
AAGCAGATAAAAAATTTTACAAAGATAATGAAATCCTAGCATTAAAACAAAGAATGTCAAAAGCAAAGAATTAAAAAAACGGGCTCTTTGCCCGTTTTTTTATGCTTTTTGTATTTTAATGCTTAGTTTATGGTTTTCAATTTCTATTGAGTAATCATTTGCATTTCCTGATTCCAATTCAAGAGCCAAAACATTTTCCATAATCATATTTTTATGTTCTGAAATAGCAAGGCTTAAATCCGAATCAGCATTATATGTTATTTTTACTCTATCTGAAACATTCAATCCCATTTCTTTACGAGTGTCTTGAATAAAGCGAATTGTATCCCTAGCCATACCTTCCCTTGAAAGTTCAGGAGTGATATTTGTGTCAAGTATAACAACTGCTGTGTTATCAGGTAGTGCCATACCAGAAATTCCGGCTTTTATATTCAATCTTTTTTCAAATTCATCAGGATTTAATACTTCACCTGCGATTTCCAATTTATCGCCGACAAATTTATATTCTCCTTTTTTAGAGGCTGGAATTATTTTAGATAATGCTCCCCCGAGTCTTTGACCAATTTTTGGTGTGATTAAATACAAGAAGTCTTCCGCATAATCAGAATAAGAATCGGTTGTAATTACTTGCTTTACATTTAACTCGTCTGCGAGAATAGAATTAAAATCTGAATCCGTATAACCTGCAATAGTCATAGAACTTAAAGGCAAACGATTACGAATACTAAACTGTTCACGAATTGCTTTTGCTGTTTTTGTAATCATTTGTACTTCGTCCATTTTCTTAATTAAAGTTTCTTCCTCATTTGTTAAAACCGGTGTTTTTGGCCAATTAGTCAAATGGACAGATTCTTCATTTGTAAGATTTTTATAAATATACTCTGTGATAAATGGAGAAATAGGTGCAATAATTTTTACTAGATTCAAAAGAACTGTGTATAAAGTATTAAATGCGGATTGTTCTTCCGACTCTGAAACATCTGTTCCCCAAAATCTATCACGACTACGGCGAATATACCAATTATTTAGAATTTCTAAAAAGTCGGAGATTTCAGCTGTCGCTCTATCAAAACTATATTCATCAATTTCTGATGAAACTTTTGAAATAGTAGCCTTTAATTTCGCCAAGATATATTTATCAAGTATGTTTTCTGAATCAAAACTTTCATTTGCTTTAATCTCGTCTGCATTTGCATACAATACAAAGAAACTATACGCATTCCAAAGTGGAATTATCGCATCTCTCATTGACTTTGAAATAAAGGATTCATCAAGACATACAGATTCTGCCTTAAATAAAGGAGAACTTAAAACATACCAACGAAAAGCATCTGCTCCAAGTTTATCAAACATAATTTCTGGTGCTACATAATTTTTTGCTGATTTTGAAAGTTTCTTTTTTTCCGCATTCAAAATCATTCCATTTACTACACAAGTCTTAAATGCTCGGCTGCCGAATAATGCACCTGCCAGAATTGTTAAAGTGTAAAACCAGCCTCTTGTTTGATCTTGTCCCTCGGCGATAAAGTCCGCTGGAAATGATTTCTCAAATTCTGCTTTATTTTCAAAAGGATAATGTAATGATGCAAATGGCATAGAACCACTTTCAAACCAGCAATCCAAAACATCAGGAATACGAACCATCATAGACTGACCAGTTGTATCATCTGGATTTTTATATTTAATTTCATCTATAAAAGGACGATGAGGATTTGTGATTTTTTGTCCGCTCGCCGCTTCTATTTCCGCAAAAGAACCAAATACATCTGTTCTTGGATATTTTGGATTATCACTTACCCAAATTGGAAGAGGACAACCCCAAAAACGATTTCTACTGATTCCCCAATCCATAGCATTTTCAAGCCAATTTCCAAATCTCCCATTTTTGAAATGCTCTGGAACCCAGTTGATTTTTTGATTTTCTGAAAGCAATAAATCTTTAATTTTTTCAACTG
>CAZEWI010000094.1:0-618 GCA_964514455.1 uncultured Bacteroidales bacterium
TGGCTAGGATTGGTGTTGAATTAGGTATGCGTGATTTAATTCATCATTCTCATATTACGACAAATGATGATTCTCATATAATCGCAGATGCAGTTGAGGCTGTCCTTGGTGCGTTATATTTAGAAGCAGGTTTTGATGTTGCTTGTAAAGTTATTCAAGAAATTTACTTACCTATTTGTGATGAATATAGAGAGCCTCCAAAAGATCCAAAAACTAAATTGCAGGAATATGTGCAATCTTTCACTACTGAATTACCAGAGTATGAATTTGGCGAGGTTTCAGGACCTCAACATTCTCCAATTTTTAATGTAAAAGTTTCTGCTCTTGGCAAATTTGGAAATTCAAAAAAAAATGCAATGCGTGATGGTGCTGAAAAACTTTTGAAAATGCTAGAATTAAAATAATATTTTTCCACTGAGGAATAAAGAATGATTTATTTTATCTGGAAAAACACTCATTATATATCCTGTTTCTATGGACATTTTGTCTAGAAATGAGGTGACATTTATAGAAAAACCAGTATTAATATTTGTTTCGTAAGTGTCAAGTTGTTCAATGTTTATTTTTGTATCTTGAATTTTTATAGTTTCGTTCCCAGATTTGTTGAATACGGAAGTT
>CAZEWI010000094.1:628-1928 GCA_964514455.1 uncultured Bacteroidales bacterium
ACATTAAAACTAAAGGCAAAAGGGATTGTTAGACCTGTAAAAATTGTTTGGTCGGATAAATTTTCTTCTTGTATTGCAAAAGCATTCGCTTTTTCTGAAAGGTTTTTAATATTTATTTTTTGATATCCCAATTCTATACTTGGAGATATTGTTAAGTTATTATTATTTTTAAATTTATAGTTTGCTTGTGTAATAAAATAATTTAATTTTCCTTTTGGTCTAGATTTTATTATTTCTTCTGGAATATATCTACCTTTTTTAAAATCAATAATACTATAACCCATTAATCCTATGAGTTTTAATTTTTCTATTTTCTTTGTTATGTGGGCTTGATAATCTTGAAATTTAGTTTTTAATAGAAATGTTTTTTCCTCTGTTTTATCAGATAAAAATGTCCCAGAAAATCCATAATTAGAATTATTATTTTTAAAAATTAATTCTGTTTTTATTCCTGATGATGTGCTGTCGTTTGAAAAAATATAAATCGGAGTTGTTCCAATTCCCCAATATTTAGATGAATAAAAATAATCTTTTTTATTTGGCTCAATATCTTCACTTGTATTACTAGTCATAGTTTTTGTTTGCAAAATAGTACTTATTTGATTTATTTTTTGAGATAATTTTCTATTTGAAACAGGAATAAGATTTTCAAGAATTTGACCCATTGCTCGAGTATTATAAGATGAATTTAAACTGGATAAAATTCTATTATTAATACCTTGGCGATTCATTGAATCAAGTGCTTTTGCGATAGAATTTAATTTCTCATTATTTTGAAATATTTTTTCATAATTAGTTTCTCGCGTGAATATTATACTAAAATTGAATGTGTTTGTTAAAAGGGAATATGTGTAAAGTGGAGATAAATTTATTACTTCTATATCTGGTTTATCTAATTTAGTT
Source organism: uncultured Bacteroidales bacterium (assembly GCA_964514455.1). Taxonomy (GTDB): domain Bacteria; phylum Pseudomonadota; class Alphaproteobacteria; order Rs-D84; family Rs-D84; genus CAZEWI01. Next base: position 1,532 of record CAZEWI010000094.1, read on the forward strand.
AGTTTTGCTGTGCCGAAATTTATTATTGAATTATCCGGTGGATTAAAATCTGAATTTATATGAATTTTTATTTTAGATTCATTTAAATTAATATCTGTTGTTAATTTTGTAAAGTCGTCTGATGAGTTAATATAAATATTTAATGTGCTATTGTTTAAATTTAAACTATTTGAATATAAACTAGTATCTATATTAATATTACTATTATTTGCAACAATATCTAAGGTACTATATTTTAAAACCCTTAAATTTATGTCTGAATTATTTATGACGACATTATTATTCTTTATGTAAAATTCACTAGAAGAGGTTGTGTTAATTCGTAGTTGTCCGTTTGAATTTTGAATATAGAGTCGGTTGTTTGTATTTTTTATGTTCAATTTTGTATTATTATCTA
>CAZEWI010000095.1:0-1823 GCA_964514455.1 uncultured Bacteroidales bacterium
TTACTTTGTAATTTCTGTCCTCCCCCTCTGGCGATGGAGAGGGGAAAGTTGAATGATAGATTGGATTATTTTGATGCAGTGGTTGTTCGGCCACTGCTTTTTTGTAATTTATGGAGGTTTTTATGAATGTAAATTTAATGAACTTATTTAGAAATGCTAAGAAAAATAGAGTCGTTTGGGATAAACGTTGGGACGATTGTCGCAAATATGTTATGCCTATTGATGATAATGATGTCGCTAATCTTTTTGATGCTACCGCTTCGGATTGCGTTGAGATTTTGGCTTCTTCACTGTTTTCTTTGATGACTCCGGCCGAGAGTTTTTGGGTCTCACTTGTCGCAGAAGATAATGAAAATCCTGTCTTGGTGGAAAATGTTAAAAATGCTGAAAATCTTTTCAGAAAACATTTGAATCTTTCTAATTTTTATATCGTTGCTCATCAGGCTTATTTAAGTCTTATCTCGCTTGGAACGGCTTGTATTTTCTTTAAGGAAGAAAAAATCGGAGCAAAATCTGCTTTCGCTTTCCAATCTATTCCTATGGAAAATGTTTATTTGGCTATGGATTCTTTTGGTAATCAAAAGGCTATCTTTTATAAATCTTCACTGCGACTTGATGAACTTAAATCTCGCTATCAAGATTTCGTTTTGCCAAAAGAGTTAGATGATAAATTAAAATCTAATCCTGATTTTTTTGTTCCTATCGTCCAATCTGTTTTATTAGATTCCGATAGCGGTTTCCCTTTTGTTGCTTTTATTGATTCTGATGATTGCTCCGAATGTAGCGGACTAGATATTAGTGCTTTAATACTGGAAAATGGCAAGTTTGAAACTAATCCTTTTATTATCTTTCGTTGGTCTAGTTTGGCCGGTGAGGTTTATGGTCGCTCGCCTATTATGAAGTGTTTGCCTGATATTAAAACGGCTAATAAAGTTGTAGAACTTATTTTGAAAAATGCAACTATCGCTATTTCTGGAATTTGGCAGGCCGATGATGACGGGGTCTTGAATATGGCTAATATAAAGTTAGTCCCAGGCTCTATTATTCCAAAAGCCGTCGGTTCTGCTGGTTTGACTCCTTTGAAATCAGGAGCGGATTTTGATGTGTCTCAAATTATTCTCTCGGATTTAAGGGCTAGAATTCGCTCGGCTATGTTTTCCGACAGGCTTTCTATACTATCTGAAAAGGTTATGACGGCTACCGAAGTCGTCGCTAGAAATACCGAAATGATGAGAATACTTGGGGCTACTTATGGTAGGCTTTTGTATGAATTTATTAGGCCTTTGATTGAACGAGGTTTGTATATCTTACAAAGACGAGGAGAAATAAATCCTGTGATGTTCGGGCATGGTGGGGCTAACCTTCGCTATGTTGCTCCGATTTCTAAAATGGTCGGCGATGAACAGGCTAGTGTTGTTATTTCTTGGATCTCCGCTGTTGATTCTATTGGTTGCTCGGATTTCGTTGATAAGGAAAAAACTGTTGAATGGCTCGCAAACTCTCTCAATGTGCCAGAGGGCTTGTTAAAGAAAGAGGTGTAATTATGGATAATGAAATTTCTATCGCTTTCAAAAAGTGCTTTTCTGATTACTATTGTAAAGTCGTTTTGGATTATTTGAGAAAAATTACTATTGAACGAGTACTCGGAGTTTCTGCCACAGAGGCAGAACTCCGCTCGTTAGAGGCTCAAAGGGCTCTGGTAAAGTTGATTCAAAATAAAGTTGATTGTGAGTGTAAAGAATAAGGGGAGATTGCTTCGTCGTTTCACTCCTCGCAATAACAGGTGATGTATTAGATTGGATTCCACGGCAGGCGGAGCCTGC
>CAZEWI010000096.1:0-1779 GCA_964514455.1 uncultured Bacteroidales bacterium
ATAATGGAAACAACGGCTCGCCTATATTCAAAATCATTATTTGAGCCAGTTGGAAAAGATGCCTTAAATTATTTACATTCACGGGGTCTAACGAATGAGATTATAAAATTATTTAGGCTAGGCTATGCACCAAATAATCATTTAGTAACCCGAACATTTATAAAAGAACCGGATTCTAATTTATTTGCCAGCGAACTTGTCAGGAAATCTCAAAAATTTGGCCGAAATTACGATTTTTTCAGGGACAGATTGATGTTCCCGATTTGCGATTCAGCGGACCGAGTAATTGCATTTTCTGGCCGAATTATGTCAGGCGAAGGGCCTAAATATATCAACTTACCGGAGACCGATTTTTTCAAAAAGAGACACACACTTTACGGATTAAATTTAGCGAAACAGGCAATCAGAAAAAAGAACCGAGCCATAGTAGTAGAGGGCCAAATTGATGCGATAATGCTCCACCATGCTGGATTCAATGAAACCGTAGCACCACTTGGAACGGCTTTTACGAAAGAGCATTTTGCCATATTGCTAAAATTCACAAATGAGATTACATTTTGTTTTGACGGAGATGAGGCAGGACATTCCGCGGCTTATAAAACAGCGATGTTAGTATTGCCATTGCTACAATCAAAGTTCAAGATTTCAGTAATAATTTTATCAAACAAACAAGACCCTGACGATGTAATCAAGGCATCAGGTCCAGCGGGCTTTGAATTTTTATTAAACCGAGCGATACCATTATTTGATTATCTTTGGGGCTATGCGAAAAATAAATATGACATATCAAAACCAGAATCAAGGGCCGAATGTGAAAAGGAATTGATGATATATGCGAATATGATAACAGATGGAGTATTAAAAAAATATCTAATTCAGTATTATAAAAATAAGATATACAAAGAATGGCGAGACACACCAAAAAAGAAAGAGCAAAAACCACTACCTCAGGCATATAATGCCGATGAAAAAATGTTAGTAGCGGTATTATTTCAATATCCAGAATTGGCCTCAGAATATAGTGAATTTTTATCAACAATAAATCTAACGACACCGGAACTTGATAAATTATTCAAGCAGGCAAGAGCCGGAGAATCTTTGGAAATCATACCAATAATAATTGGCAATGAATTAAAAATGATAAAAAAATCCAAGATTGAAGAAGCCAAAAGTTTCATAGAATTGATACATTTGAAATGTCAAAAAAAATCCTTAGAGCACGAACTATCAATGATAGCGGAAAAAATGATGACATCAAACGATGAGAATATAAAACAGAAATACGAGATGATATTACAAGAAATAAACAGGGTTCAAAATAAAATTTTAGACTTATAAAAAAACTTTATAAAAAATATAAAATATGCTATAATAGGAAATACAGAGGGAGAGAAAGTGGCAGAAATAACAATAGATCCAGTATTAGAGACAATGATAAAGCCTCTTACTGAATACTTTGGACCTGAATTTGTAGAAGAGATAGCAATAAATCATGCAGGTGATTTATGGATGAGATTACACGGGACAAAAAAGCCATGGGTAAAATGTGAGACTCCACAACTTTCAAAAAAATATCTAATAGATTTAATGCACATAGTTGCGAACATATATGAAAGGCCATTTGAGCCAAACAAAGGCATTCCAGTTGTATATGCTTCACTACCTGGGAATCACAGATTTACAGCAATAGCAGGCCCAAATGTTATGTATGACGACAATGATTTAACAGGCGGAGTTGCCTTAAACATTCGTGGAGCAATGGCCTCTGATGCTGATTTC
>CAZEWI010000097.1:0-1667 GCA_964514455.1 uncultured Bacteroidales bacterium
CCCTTTTCGCCTATTTCTGTTTCGTAAGCATCTGGCATTTCCATTATAAAGTCGTGTGCATTTGCCAGTTTTGCAGCATTTTCAATTTCTTTCATTGTGGCATCTAATTTTCCATATCTGATATTATCCGCTATCGTTCCGTTAAATAAAAATACATCTTGAGATACTTCCGATATGTTATTTCTTAAAGATTCCAATGAATAATCGCGAATGTCCGTTCCGTTTATCTCAATTTTTCCGCTTGAAACATCGTAAAATCTTTCTATCAAGTTTATCATAGTTGATTTTCCACCGCCAGATGGTCCAACTAAGGCACAGACTTGGCCCGCATTTACAGTTAAATTGATGTTCTTTAATATCGCTCCGTCATGCTGGTTATAAGCAAATGATACATCATCAAATTTTACTTTCATTTTGCCGAATTTTAATGTTTTCGCATCTTTTATGTCTTTTATTTGTGGTTTTTCATCAAGAAAGTTATAAATTGTTTCCGCTCCTATCATACCTGCTTGAACTGCTCCACCAATACTGGTCAAAGACTTTAATGGCTTATATGCTGCGGTTGTAGCAAGCAAAAAGGCAAGAAAATCGCCCGTAGTCATTGCTCCTGTTGAAATGTAATAACCACCCATAATTAAAGCAAAACACATCATAATACCTATTAGAGTCTCTAAAATCGGGGTCTGTAAGCCAGATGTCTTGATTGAATTAAAACTATTTTTTACTATCTCGTCTTCTATGGCATACATCTTTTTAACTTCCAATTTTTCCCTACAATATGACTGAACTGTCCGGATTCCTTGGATTATCTGATTTATATGAGATGTGGACATTACTGAAATCTTAAATCCTTTTTTCGTAATTTTTCTCATCTTTTTCATAATTACCATAATTGGCAATAATATAAATACCGCTACTCCCAGAATTAAAAATAGCATTTGAGGCGCATAATATATCATCAGGCCCAACATTATAAATACAGTGATAAAGTTCTTTATTACATCTACTATAGTTTTTGTCGCTACATTTAAGACGGCTGCCGCTTCAACTCCGTAATAATTCATTAAACGGCCCGTTGATGTCTGCTGAATATAACCTAAATTGAGGCTTACCATTTTCTTGAATAAACGACGGCGAAGGTATGTTCCTGCTCGGAGTCCAACAATTCCCATTGTTATTCCGCCCAAATAGCCAAATAAACTCTTCGCTGTGTATAAAGCAACTATTTGTAATCCTATCGCATAAAGTATTTGCATATTCTTTTGTAAAAAGCCCTCGTCCATAACTTGCTTTATCAGAGTAATTGACATAGCCTCGGCACCAGATGCAATTATCGTCAGGGTCAATGCTGTAAATAATAATTTTAATTGTGGTTTTGCTATATCGTGGAAAACTCTTTTATACAGTCCCCATTTTACAGCATTTTTACTATCTTTTGGAGTGTAAAATATTCCAATCAGTTTTGAAAAAAGTTTTTTCATATAAAGTTCCTTTGATTTTCTATGTGCTTATCATCTTAGCACATATTTATTAAAAAGTCAAGAATTCTACTTTTTGAGTGTTTTCCGATTCGTTTGTAAAAAACTTATTGATTTTTTTTATTTTTCGGTTATTATCTTATCGTTATTCGGGTGCGTAGCTCAGTTGGTAGAGCAAATGACTCTTAA
>CAZEWI010000098.1:0-1567 GCA_964514455.1 uncultured Bacteroidales bacterium
ACTTCGTTGCTTTGCACCTGAAAAACATTCACCGGATGTTTTTCAGATAGCAAATTTGCAGGAATGACAGGGGAATTATTGTTTAGATTTTTCTTGCTTATTTTTTTATTTCATCTATAATGTTAGTCAAATAGGAGAAAGTTATCCTATGTAACTTAAAATAAAAGGAAACAAACATGAAAAAAGGACTATTATTATTGTTCGCTGTTATGACTCTTGCTGCTTGCACAGGTTCATATAGACAAGGAAATTGTGACTACGATTTCTTGTTCCACAAAGATATTTCAATTTCTAGAATTATCGGAAGTTGCAACTAATAAAATTAAAAGTCCTCGCTTATGTGAGGATTTTTTTTAGGGAGATTGCCACGGGCAAGGGGCCTCGCAATGACGGGTGAATGTTGGACACCCCCTCCTGAAATCGCTAGGGCGATTTCGTCCTCCCCCGCAAGCGGTAGAGGGAAAGTTGAATGTTTAGATTGGATTCCACGACGGATTTTCAATCCGTCTCTGAATGACAGGGTGGAGTTGAATGAGCGGGTTATGATGAGATTCTGCACTAAATCCGGAATGACATCGTAAGTAGTAGGAATAACAGGGTATATTTTATAAGGAATATTTGCTTGACGAATCAATTTTTTTGATTATAATCATAATCTGTTATTTTACAAAAGGATTTTTTATGCCTAAACAGTATCCCGAAAGGTCTTATTCTGATTTTATCAATAATAAGAAAAAATTTATAATTAAAAATACTAAGGAAACTTATTGGTTCTTATTTCATATTTCAAAAGGCGATAAACTTATCTCTGATAAAAAATTAAAAAGAGTGCTTTTAAGATATTGTCTGGTTATCTATGAACAACAAGAATTACAAATTGATTTGCCTAAAAAAACTCATACTATGATTATGGAAATTTTTCAATTTGGTATTGATAGAAATTTCAAAAGAATAGGGCTTATTGATCCTAAACTTCATTTGATATAATTATAAAATCTCGGTTATCGCTCGGGTTGTGCCGTCCCTTGATAATTGAATTACTCGGATTTTTCTTTTCATCTCTTCAATTAAATCTTTGCGATTATATGCTGGTTGAGTGTGGAGTATTCTGTCCGCAAAGGCCTCATAAGCCGATTCGGCACTCTCTGCATGAATTGTAGCATAAAAATGGTCGTGGCCTGTTCCCATCAACTCCCACATTATGCTTGCATTCTCGGTTGAAATTTCCCCGCCTATGATTACATCTGGTGTCATTCTGACAATCAAATCCAATAGTTTTGCATAATCAAATTCGTTATTTTGTTCCGTTCTGGATAATATAAAATGTATGTGATTTTCCTGAGGAACTTTGATTTCACGAGCATCTTCAACGGTTAAAATCCTTAAATCTTTATCAAGTAATGTTAAAATGTGATTCAATATCGTTGTCTTTCCAGTTGATGTCGCCCCAGATATTAAAATAGGACTTCCGTCATTTATCGCTTGCATTAAACGCTCGTATGGGTCAGTTGGCTTATTCTTTCCACGAGGTTTAATTTCCATTAAAGCCTGACCTTTATTTAAGTGA